>CALFOM010000090.1 GCA_937919685.1 uncultured Phycisphaera sp. | reverse complement strand
GCGACCATTCGTGCGGACGCGCCAGCCCGCTCGGTCTGAACTCGAACCGCACCCCAGTGCCCGGACTGCGGCACGGCGGGAAGATCGAAGCGTGCCCCGACCAGTGGATGCGCCATTCCGAGTGGGTGCGAGAATTTCGCGCGGTTCCGCTCGCCCCACGGCGTGTCCGGGTCCTCGAGATGGACGGCGATCGCCGCTTCGGCGGCTGGTCGGACCACGTCGCTCCAGGCATTGGATTCCGACGGAAAGAACCTGGGATCCCGTCCTTCCAGAACCGCGAGGACGATGTTCTCTCCGATCGCGGATGCCGCTTGGCGGCGTCGAGCGTCATCGTCGGAAGCCACGGTCTTGGAACGATCGAGCAGCATCATCTGAGTCCGTCCGATCACGTCACTTCTGAATGCCGCAACTACCGGAAGTGCGGTGTTCTCAAGCGAGGCGCGGCCATCCCAGGAACGAACCAGTGCCAGCACCGCATCACGCCCAGCTTTTTCCGGCAGGTCGGTCAAGACTTCGATCAGGAGATCGCGATAGGGAAGAAAACGTTGCACCGTCTCGTCGAGTTGAATGGTGAGCAGATCCAGCTCGGAGACCTTTGCCTTTGATTCGAGGTCTCGGCGAATCCGCCAGGCGCGACCGCCGTCCGCCCAGACCTTGCCGATCGGTGCCGCTTGCTCAAGCGGAACCAACCGATTGTTTGCGGTGAAGAGAAACCCCGACGTTGGATCGACCAATCGGGGGCGTTGGGCCTCGGAGAGGGCGCCGAACCAGCCATGGGTGGCATCGTGCACCATCGGACTCCGGCCGTCGTACCCGCGTCGGTTTGGGATCCAACCGCTCAAGGTCCAGCCGATCCGGCCGGTGTGATCAGCGACGAGAACATTCTGGGATGGCCCGTACCAACGAGCGGCGACGTCGAGCGCGGAATCGACGTCCCGCGCTTCCGGGAGATCCATCAGGCTGAGATTGACAGCACCGGGCTGGTCCGAGACTCGAAGCAGGCTCACCGGCGAGTCGGTCCAACTGGTGTCGGTGAGGACCGGACCCCATCGCGACCATCGGCTCTGGACGAAGATGGGTTTCGCGCCCCGAACCTCGATCTCCACGGTCCGATCATCGAAGGCCTCCCATCCCCCCGGGATGCGATAGCGATCGGGATTCTCTGGATCGACGTCGATCAGGACCATGTCCTCGAAGTCGCCCGTGGTGTTGGTCATCCCCCACGCGATCGAGTCGGTGGTGCCGATCGGGATCCCCGGAATTCCCGGTATCGAGACGCCGGCCATGTCGACCTCCGGCCATGACAACGCCGCCGGGTACCAGATTCCCGGCGCGGAGTACTGCAAATGCGGATCGTTGGCGAGGATCGCCCGCCCGTCTTGGGTGCGGCTACCCGCGACGGCGAAACTGTTTGAGCCAAGATGGAGTTCGTCTTCCGGAATCGGTGGATTGGAGCGGTCCAGCCGGAGGTTCGGGCCGAGCGAAAGTCCCGTGGCTGGCGGTTCGGGGATGAACTCCGATCCATCAGGCTCGATCAGCAGCGCATCCCACCGGCCAGCGACGGTCAGAAGCCATTCCGCGACGTTCTCCTCGACCATTCCTCGAAGAGCACCGACGCGAGGTTCACGCATGGCGCTGTTCTGAAGTGAGTCGAAGAGCGCGAGCATGACCAGGATCGAGTCGGCGGGTTGCCACTCGGCCGGTCTCGCATTCAGCAGTCGGTATTCCACGGGGACACGATCGAAGTCGGAGATCGCGGCGTTCACGCCTGAGGTGTAGGCGTTGAGTAATCGTTGTTCCTCGGGCCGGAGTTCCGACACGATTCGCTCGGCGATCTCGCGTCTCCGTCGGATTGCGTTGGAGCGGTCGACCGCCACCATGGGGGGCCCGATCAGCGCCGCAAGTTCTCCGGCGGCTTTCCGGCGGGACAGATCCATCTGCATCATCCGATCCCGTCCATGCATGAACCCTAGTCCGGCCATCGCATCATCCTGTGAGGTCGCGGCGATGCTCGGCATCGCGTTGGCGTCCAGCTCGATTCGCACCGGAGCAGTCAGACGTCCGACTTGGATGTCGTTTTCGATATCCGCTCGGACCTCAAATGGTGATCCGAGGAGGCCCACGGCCACCGAGGTGGCGAAGGCGATCGGCGGTAAGAGAAATTTCGGCAAGACGAACTCCCTGATCAGAGGCGACAAAGTCAGGTGGGACCGTAGCATGCAGACATGTCTCAGCATCGAACCACCCCAACATCCTCCCGCCTTCGTTCGCCTCAGCCTTTCGCCAACGGCCTGCTCAGACGGAGCCCGTCTCCTCGTCTCGTGGCACTGGCGGTCCTTTTCGCCGGGATGGGTCTTGCTCAAGGATGTTGGCAAGAAGCAACTCCGCCGGCCGCCAAATCGAATGCTGCCGGCGAGGCGCCCGCTGCGGTCGAGGAAGTCGTTGAAAGGTCCGAAACCGAACTCGATCCGATCGACGCACCAGCCACCGCACCTTCGAGGCTGGTGATCACTGGAACCACCGTCCTCACGGATTTCGCCAGAGGCAAGACCGGGATCTGGGAGGCGATGGTGCTCGAAGAGTCGACGGTGATCATTCAGGAAGATCGTGTCTTGGGAATCGTTCCCGCCGCGAACTTCGTGCTGTACCCGACCGACGTGGTGGTCCCGGGTCGTGGTCGCTTCGTCATGGCGGCGCCGTTGGTCGTTGGTGGTGGCGAGGCGGATGAGAAGAGTGCCTGGTTGGAAGGTGGTCGGATGATCGATGCTCTGCTCTCCGGCATCGGCGGCGTGATCGTGCCGAAGAAGATGGTCGAGTCACCCGACGGCCGCTGCCTCACGGACCGAACGACGACCCGGGAGATCGCGGCTTCAGATCTTCTTCCACTCGCGGAAGCTGACGCGGTGGTGACGGACGATCTCCTCTCGATTCCAGTATTGGGCCGAGTGTTCGACACCTATGCGTCGGCGCTGCGTGATCGGATCAACGCCGGCGAAGATCACATCGGTTTGCTCGCCGCGCTGACTCGCGTTCCGGCGGCTGCCATTGGGCGTCCATCTTTAGGTTTGGTCGAGGAGGGATCCTCCGCCAAACTCCTGGTCCTCGACTCGAATCCCATCGACGACCCCCGCGCCGTGCTTGAACCATACGCCATCGTCGTAGGCGATCGTATTCTTCGTCGCGCGGAGCTACTGGTACTGCGAGAGGCGTCTTCTCGCGGTGTCGACATGAGACGTCAGATCGCGACAGAGCAGCCTGAGGGAGAGTGGTCGGCACCATTGCGGCGTTGGCTCAACAGCACGCAGGGCCAGGTCTACGGAGGGTCGGTAGTTGCTGGGCAGGGTGGCGAACGAATGTTCGCAAGCCGCACCGGCCAGCCACGATTCGACCGGACCGTTGGATCGATGGTGCTGGAGCCGGCTGAAGGTCGGCCAAATCTCGATCTCACCTATACCGGGCCGCCCGCGTCCTTCCAGATCACGACGACTCCGAACATAGACGGACTCGAAGTCGACCTCCAGATCGTTGATCGGCCTCGGATGACTCCGAGTTCACCGGGACCGAATGGCATCCCGATCGTCGACCTCGCGCTTGATCTGGATGTTCGGCGGGATGCAATAATGGCATCCACGGGCGTCTTCGAGTTCGACGCCCAGGAACTGCTCTACGGCGGGGGTCCGATCGGCCTCGGGCCACGTCGTTTCCGGCTCACCCCGATCGATCCCGACTCCTGCCCGCCATGTTTCGAGGGCTTCCAACGCGTCTGGGGTCTTGAGATCTTCGATCTCGATGCGACTCCGCCGAGACTGGCCGGCATCGCGACGGTCGCATTCCGCGGAGGAGCCCCGGCGCGAGTTCGTTTCGAGCTGGGAGTTGATCCGATCTGGCTCGATGAAGCACCCCCGGTCGGCCGGGTTCCGCTGAACTGAACTTACCGGGATCGATTCGGCCGGTCGGTGTCGTCGATCCGTCGCATGAGTTGTTCGATGATGGCGGCGACTGCGTCAGGTTTTTCGACCATCGTCGAGTGCCCGGCGTCTTCGATGATCGTGGTGGTCGCCGATGGAATCGCAGCCTGCCAGCACGCGGCAGCCGACGGATGAATGATCCGATCGTCGGCACCCCAAATGATCTCGGTGGGACACGCGATGCCGGTAAATCGGGCCGCGGTGCCGAGCATCAGATCTTCAAGGTTTCGCAGAATGACCTCGTGATCTTCGGCGCGAACGGCGGCCTCGGCCGCGACGATCCGCTTCATGAATCTCGGCATCCATGGCGGCCGCGTGAAGTTCAAGGCATAGATCCGTTCGAATGAAGCGACGGAGTCCACGCGGAGGAGATGTTCATCCCGTTTGGCCGCGGCGAAGACCTCGGTATCAACCGGGGGTTCGATTCCCGCCGGCCCGATGACGACGAGTCCGGACACTGCGGATGGTCGAGACGCCGCGAAGCCTCCCGCGATGGCACCGCCCATGCTCGAGCCGACGAGGACGGGTGCGTCGAGATTCAAGGTGGCAATGAGATCATCGATCGCGGCCAGGAAGAATTCGAAGTCGATGGCCTTTGGATCGTGGTCCGGATGAAGTCCGAAACCCGGCAGGTCTGGCACCACGACGTGGTGCTTTCGGATCAGTCGCCGTGCCAACTGGAGCATGGTCAGTCCGTCGACGCCGAATCCATGAATCAATACGATCGGTACTCCCTCGCCGATCGGCCCTCCTTGAAATCGCGGCCACCCCACGTCCGAACAATGTCGAAGCCCGGTGACTCGCGCGGCGCCAGTGGCGATGCGGCGAAGGGCGCGTCCGCCGAAGGTTGCGGGTCGGTGATTGAGGCGATGCGCGTCGGCGTTCATAACGGTAGGAATCCGTTCGCGGGAGCGGTTATTGCAAAATCAGTGGCGCTCAAAGCGTCGGATGCAGCTTTGCCACGTCGCATCGTCGTTCGAGTTCACGGCCGAGTCTGCAGATGGTGCCTTCATCGAAGAGCCGACCGATCAGCGTGAAGCCATGTGGTCGGCCCTCGTCGAAGACGATCGGTTGGACGAGCGTGGGATGACCGGTCGCATTGGTGATCAACAGGAGATTGGCAGCGAATGCGGGGGTGGCGAGTGCATCCACGGTGTCCATGATTCGAGCCATGGCATCCATCACCTGCCGGCGGACACGATCAGCCTGCACGGCCTCGATCGCCGGAATGAACCAACTTCGCCGGAAGGTGTTCGGCCAGGCCTGCCTCGATTGCCAAGCCATCAAGTCGTCATCGCCGCTCCGAGTGAGTGATTCGAATGCGGCGGCGGCTTCTGCATACAACGGGACAAGGAGGGATTCGTACGGAAGGTCGGGAAGGTCGACCTCGACGAGTTGGCAGCCGGCTTCGCGGAGATGTTCGAGCGCCGCCCGGTCGGCGGGATTCGCGCCCTCGTACCACGCGGGATTCCAGCCGACCCGGAGGCCCTTGACGCCCTGGGTCGCGTCGTAGGCGAAGGGAACACCCACGCTCGACGCGTCGCGGGTGTCGAGACCGTTGATGGCCGCGAGGACGAGGGCCGTATCGTTCACGCTTCGGCAGATCGGGCCGATCTTGTCGAGGGACCAACAGAGACTCATCGCACCCGCCCTAGAGACCCGTCCGAAGGTCGGCCGGAGTCCGGTGGCTCCGCAGACCATCGCTGGCGAAACGATCGAACCGAGTGTCTCGGTGCCGAGCCCGAAGGCCATCAGGCCGCCGACCGTTCCGCTGGCGCTGCCGGCGCTCGACCCGCTAGAGCCTTGCTTTAGATTCCAAGGATTGTTGGTCCGGCCGCCGAACCAGATGTCACCGTAGGCCAGCGCGCCGACCGAGGTCTTTCCGAGCATCACCGCCCCGGCGTCGTCGAGTTTCTCGATCACGGTGGCGGTCGTCGTTCCAATTCGATCCTTGAACGGCGTCGCGCCCCAGGTCGCGCGGACATCCGCGACGTCGAGGATGTCCTTGGCGCCGTAGGGGATGCCGTGAAGCGGCCCCCGGTCCCGCCCCTGCTTCCGTTCCGAGTCCGCTCGGCGTGCCTGCTCGATCGCGCGGTCGCCGGTGACGGTGATCATGCACTCGAGCTTCGGGTCGATCCGTTCGATTCGATCAAGGTAGATCCGGGTGAGTCGTTCGCTGGTGAGGTCGCCTCGTCGCATCCACGTGCAGAGATCCGCGACGGTGGAGAAGGCGATCGCCGCGTCGTCGTCGGGGAGCGAGCCAGGATCTGCTACGACCAGGCCGGCGTTGCCCGTCGAGGTCGCGGGATCGAGGGCTCGATCCGGAGGCATGGCGCGAAAGACCGTCGCGGGCGCCAACTCGTTCGGCATGGCGCCAGCGTCGACTCGTGCGGCAAAGATCGCCATCTGCTCACCGACCGTCTTGGCGATCGTCGCGCGTTCCTTCTCCGTGAACTGAATTCCCGCGAGGCGTTCGGCCGCTGCGATGATCGCCGGCGTGATGCTGGCATCATCCGGACCGTCAGGCCAGGCATTCGGCTCCGGCCCTTCTTGTGGTTCGATGGTTCGACTTCCCTGAGCGGCCGTCGCTGCGGCCGCCAGTGGAAGGGCGGCGAGCGTGGCAGTGGAGATGAGGAGTCTTCGACGGTCAGGATCGTGGATGCTCATGCTTCTAGACTACCGCGGAGTGGGCGGGGGTCGTCACCGAAGACCTCAGACAGGTGTCTTGAAGCCCATGGCTCGCACCACGCACCATCCGCTCCAGCCCTCGAACGCCATAAAACCGCCCCCGAGCAGCAGGCAGGATCCGATGATGGCAGGGACGCCTTCAAGCCCTCCGAAAACGAAGGTCAGCGCTCCGGCGAGGAGGAAGCCGAGTCCGGACAGAAGGCGAACGGCCTTGCCCTTGGCATTGATGTTGCATTGCATGGTGCGTCTCCGTGAGTCGTGATGAGTGCGTCTTGACGAAAAAGTCGGTGAACTCGTCGGGTCAGAATTCGGCGTGGCCTCGAGTGCGAGGGAACGGAATGACGTCGCGGATGTTCGCCATGCCGGTGGCATAGGAGATGAGTCGTTCGAAACCGAGGCCGAAGCCCGCGTGCGGTACCGAGCCATAACGGCGAAGGTCGCGGTACCACCAGTAGTCTTCCTTGGGAAGGCCCATCTCGTCGAGGCGGGCATCGAGAACGTCAAGTCGTTCTTCTCGCTGGCTTCCCCCGATGATCTCGCCGATCCCCGGCGCGAGTACGTCCATCGCGGCGACGGTTCGACCGTCGTCGTTCATCCGCATGTAGAACGCCTTGATGTCCTTGGGGTAGTTCATGAGCACGACGGGCCTTCCGACGAGTTCCTCGGTCAGGTATCGCTCATGCTCACTCTGCAGATCGGTACCCCAGGACACGGGGAATTCGAACTTATGCCCCTTGGCGATGGCGGATTCCAGCGCCTTGATCGCATCGCCGTAGTCCATGCGTTCGAACGAACTTTCGACGAAGTTCTCCAGTCGGGCGATGCAGGTCGGTTCGATCCGCTCATTGAAAAACGCCAAGTCATCTCCGCGTTGATCGAGAAGTGTTCGGAAGCAGTGCTTCAGAAGTCCTTCCGCGAGATCAGCGTCATCGGCGAGATCTGCAAAGGCGATCTCCGGTTCGATCATCCAAAACTCAGCGAGGTGCCGGGTGGTGTTGCTGTTCTCCGCTCGGAAGGTGGGACCGAATGTGTAGACCTTCGAGAGGGCGAGGCACCAGCACTCGACGGCCAGTTGTCCGGAGACCGTCAGGTGTGATTCGCGGCCGAAGAAATCTTGGGAGAAGTCGATGGCACCGGATTCGTCACGAGGAAGGTTCTCGAGGTCGAGGGTCGAGACTCGGAACATCTCGCCTGCGCCCTCGCAATCGTTGGCCGTGATGATGGGCGTGTGGATCCACTGGAATCCACCTTGCTGGAAGAAATCGTGAACCGCCATGGCGAGGCAGTTTCGAACTCTGGCGACTGCACCGAAAGTGTTGGTGCGGGGCCGGAGGTGGGCGACCTCGCGGAGGTATTCGAAGCTGTGTTGCTTGGGCGAGATCGGATAGGTATCGGGATCCTCGACGAATCCGATCGCGGTGATCCTCGTGGCCTTGATCTCGATCGCCTGGCCCTTGCCACGGCTCTCGACCACGTCACCGTCGATTTCAACGGACGAGCCTGAAGTGAGCCTGAGGACGTCCGACTCGTAGTTCTCAAGATCCCCCGGGGCGACGATTTGCATGGTCGCGAAGCAGGAGCCGTCGGAGACCTGAAGAAAACTCAGTCCACCTTTGGAGTCTCGGCGGGTGCGAATCCAGCCTTGAAGCCGCACGGGTTTCCCGAGATAGCGTTCCGGGTTGGCGAGGAGTTCGGCGATGGAGTTGGCGGGCATGACCGGGGGCATTCCTGGCAGGGGTGATTTCAGGGCCGTTTTGGGCCTGAACGAAGCAGCGGATGGGACTTTGATCGGACAGGCCTCCTGGCCAGCGGCCCGAAGGAATGGCAAGGTATGCGGAAGCGGCCTCGGCTGGCGAAAGTCGGGACCATGAGCGTGCCAGTTTGGCAGCGATCAGCCGGGCATTCCGACCGGTTGGACACCCCGGCAGTTCGAGAAACCTGGCGGGCCTGGCTCGCGGCACGCCTTGCCCGGATCCATGGATCGAGGGGAATCGCCGTTTCGGGCTCGAACGGGGGCCGTAGAGCCATCCACGAACTCGATCACGCGGAATCTCTCCGAGGGGACTGGCCTGAACCCTTGCGGTCGAGGTTCGGCACGCCGGTTGTTCCCTCCAAAGCACATCATGGATTCTGTTGGCACGCCATTCTCGTCCTCAAACCATTCAGCGACCCCTCGTCGCCTGAATCTGCTGTTTTCCGCCACCTGGCGTGAAGGCGGCCCGACGGCGGAACTGCCTCGCTTGCTGGATCCCCTCGGCGTCCGGTGCCTGGAAGCTCGTTGTGGCCGCGAGGCGGCGAGGTTGGTCGAGCAGGAGGAGATCCACATCGCCCTGATCGATCTTGAGCTCCCGATGGAGGCCAACGGCGACAAGCGTGCGGCTGGTGAAAAGGTGCTTCAGCTCCTTCGACGGGTTGATCCAGCCCCACCGGTCGTGCTCGTCCGCCCAGCTCAGCCGAGCCGGCGCGAAAGCGTTCGAGGTCTCAGCGATGCCATGCGAGAAGGCGTCTTCGCCGTACTCGACCGCCCATTGGGCATCGAGACCATTCTTGAAACTCTCCGCCGGGTCGTCCGGCGGCATTATTCGGATCAATGGCCGGTCGCCTGACCATGAGGCACCCTACGCGGGTGCGGCAGTCGAACCACCAACCGCTCGGCGTTTGACCGAGCATGTCTTTTTCCTGTTTTTCCTTCGGAGTGAAGAACCTATGAACGTGCGACCGCTCGGCGACAAACTTATCGTCCGGCGTGAAGAGGCCGCGACCAAGACGGAGTCCGGAATCTTTCTGCCGGAATCCGCCAAGGACAAGCCCAAGACCGGCAAGGTCATTGCGCTTGGCAGCGGCAATCTGAACAAGGACACCGGTGAATACCTTCCCTTCACCGTGAAGAAGGGCGACGCCGTCATCTTCAGTTCCTATGCCGGTACCGAAATCAAGATTGAAGGTCAGGAGTACCTGATCATGACCGAGGACGACATCCTCGGAATCATCGACTGACGCATTGCGTCGCTGCGGGATGTTCCCGCGAGGAGTGGAACCTGTGAATGCCGATCAGCTTCGAACTGCGTTCTCCAGCCTGAACGGAAGGGATCTTCGAATCGAATTCGAAGGTGCCGAGACGCTTCTGGTGAGAAACGCGATGCTGATCCCCTCCGAGCAGGACGACCTGCTCAAGGTCACTGACGGATCGCACGAGTACATCATCGAGTGCGGTCGGGTCGCCTGGATCGAGATCGGCTGACGAACCCGAGTGAGAAACCCCTTCGTCACCGGCATGAAACGCCGGGACGAATCTGAATGCAAGGAACAACCATGGCTGCCAAGCAAATTGCCTACGACAACGATGCCCGCGAACGTATTCTCCGTGGAATCCAGAAACTCGCCAAGGCCGTAAAGGTCACCCTCGGCCCCTCAGGACGCGTCGTCATCCTCGAGAAGTCGTTCGGTGCCCCCACGATCACCAAGGACGGCGTGAGCGTCGCCAAGGAGATCGAACTCTCCGACCCCTATGAGAACATGGGTGCCCAGATGGTCAAGGAAGTCGCCAGCAAGTCCAGCAAGGACGCGGGCGACGGGACCACCACCGCGACGGTCTACGCCGAAGCGATCTTTAAGGAAGGTCTGAAGAACATCAGCGCCGGCGCCAACGCCAACGCAGTCAAGCGGGGTATCGAGAAGGCGGTCGAAGCCGTCGTCGCCGAGCTTGCTGCGATGTCCAAGCCCGTCAGGGATTCGACCGAGATTGCCCAGGTCGGTGCCTGCTCCGCCAATCAGGACCAGAACATCGGCAAGATCATCGCAGAGGCGATGGATAAGGTCGGCAAGGACGGCGTCATCACCGTCGAGGAAGGCAAGAGCCTCGAGACCGAGGTCGAACTTCTCGAAGGGATGCAATTCGACAAGGGCTATCTCAGCCCTCACTTCGTCACCAATCCGGCGGAGATGGAATGTGTCCTCGAGGACTGCTACGTCCTTATCCACGAGAAGAAGATCGGCTCCGCCAAGGACCTCATTCCCGTGCTCGGCAAGATCGCGGAGAGTGGCAAGAGCGTGCTGATCGTCGCCGAAGACATCGAAGGTGAAGCATTGGCCACGCTCGTGGTCAACAAGCTCCGAGGCGTGCTGAAGGTGGCCGCGGTCAAGGCTCCCGGATTCGGCGACCGTCGCAAGGCGATGCTCGAAGACATCGCGGTCCTCACCGGTGGTACCGCCATCATGGAGGAACTCGGGATCGACATCGAGAAGATGCCGTTGACCGATCTTGGCCGAGCGAAGAAGATCACCATCAACAAGGACACGACGACGATCGTCGAAGGCGGCGGGAAGACGTCCGACATCAAGGCCCGGATCGAGCAGATCAAGGCTCAGATCGACGGGACTTCAAGCGACTACGACCGAGAGAAGCTTCAGGAGCGACTCGCCAAGCTCGCAGGAGGCGTGGCACAGATTAACGTCGGCGCCGCGACCGAAGTCGAGATGAAGGAGAAGAAGGCCCGCGTAGAAGACGCCCTTCACTCCTGCCGTGCCGCAGTAGAGGAAGGCATCCTTCCTGGCGGTGGTGTGGCGGTGCTTCGAGCACGTCGCGGTATCGAGAAGGCTCGAAAGAACGCGGTTGGTGACGAGAAGATCGGCTGCGACATCGTCAGCCGAGCCATGAGTGCTCCGATCAAGCAGATCGCCAGCAACTGTGGACTCGACGGTTCGATCGTGGCTCAGAAGGTTGAAGAGAACGACGCGGATGCCTTCGGCTTTAATGCCGCGACGGGCGAATACGGCGATCTCGTGAAGCAGGGCATCATCGTTCCCACCAAGGTGGAGCGAGTTGCCTTGCAGAACGCTGCGAGCATCAGTGGTCTTCTGTTGACGACCGACTGTGCGATTGTCGAGATCAAGGAAGTCAAGGCCAAGGCCGGCGCGGGCATGGAAGGCATGGACTTCTGATCCAAAGATCAGTTCGTCGAACTCTTGACCATCGGGTTCAGAGACAGTGAGACTGACGCCCGGGCGAGACAACTCGTCCGGGCGTCTTCCTTGGAGATTCAAGATGCCTTTCGGAGGCGGAGGCGCGGGTGGTCTGGGAGCGATCGGCATGTTCATCATGCCGATCTCGATCGCCGTCATGTTCCTCAAGCAGCCGCCGGGACCGGTGTCAAAGCTCATCAAGGCGGGGGCGATCGATCCGGAGACCGCTCGCCGTCCCGAAGGGATCGATATTCCGAGGCCTTTCGTCCTTGGTCCGGCGGTCAAGCGGGGGATTGTCCGACGTATGTCTGACGGCCGATACTGGGTCGACCTTGATCGGAACCGTCGGTACCGACGGCGTCTTGCGTTGACGGTCAGCCTTCTCGTCTTGGCGGGCGCGGTCCTGGCCTGGTTTCTCTGGCCGTTTATTGCACCACCATCGGCGGAGCTCTGATGGACTTCGACTCAATACGGATTGATCCATGGTGGGCCGCATTCTTCGGGTGGATGTGCCTCGCCAGCGTGGTCGCGTTCATCACCCACGCATGGGACAAGCACTGTGCCCGTCATGATCGTTCTCGGGTACCCGAGCGACGGCTTCATCTTCTCGAGGCGATCGGGGGTTGGCCGGGAGCCGTCCTTGCGATGATGCTCCTGCGACACAAAGTCCGCAAGACGTCCTATCTCGCCGTGACTGCCTTCATCATTGTGCTGTGGTCGGTGGCCATCATCTGGCGATTCCGATCCGGTGGCTTGGGCCTCGGCGACTGACCGCGAACCCGTCCCAAGTGATCGATCAGAAGAGGCTTCCGAGGCCGATTTCGCGTGCGACATGGGCAGAAGAGAGATTCCAGACACGAGATTCAGTCACGGCCTGCCGGAGGTTGCTGGTCTGGTTCCTCGCGGACGACTCTCCGCCTTGCCTTCTTCGTCCAAGACTCTTGGTGCTTTGCGGAGCTTCCCCGAGCCGACGTCAACCGGGCACATCGTGTTGGGTTCGCGTGGAGTACGGATCGATGGCCGCGGCGATCACTTGGCACCCATGACATCGCGACCGAAGAGACCATCGGTCGTGAGGACGTGATAGCTGGTATTCACCAAAGTGTCGTACGCGTATTCGCCGTAGTACCCGTCAGCACCCCATTGCGTGTCTCGGCTCCACAGCCCGGTTTGGCACTCGCCAGCGGTGGCGGCTTGGCACAGGTTGCAACTGTTGTTGGCTTCCGCCATCGTCGTGGCCCGGGTGTCGCCTTCCATCGCGTCGCTGACCCCAACCATCGAGACATGGCCGTCGAAGAAGAGCGTGATTGGCGCCGAGTTGTAGCCTTGATTGAACATCCAACTTGGGTCATCACCCTCCGAGAAGCCGGGATTGGAGCCAGTCTCGGTGTTCTGGAGCCAGTGGTGTTCGATCATCCGGGTCTTGAGGTCCGGGTACCGGCACTGCCCGGCGGCCGGTGATCGGAATGCGGCGGGCATCGATCGCGGGTTTCGCCAACCGCAATGACTATGAACCTCCGGATTGAACATGGCGGCGCCGCTCCAGACGTAGCTCGACCAGACGATCTTTGGATTATTCGGGTCCAAGTAGAACTCGCTGGCTTGTTCAAAGAACGGTTCAACCGACGCGAGCGCATAGGTGTCTTTCGGGGCCCAGAACACCGGGTCGTAGAACCGTGAGCCAACATACGAGTTGAATGCCTTGCCGTTGGGCGTTCGGAATCCGCCAAACTTGTAGATCGGAACGTTGTAAGAGATCGGCTGGTAGATCGTGTGGAAGAAGATGCTCCACGCGAGTGGGTCACCGGCATACGGCGGACAAAGGTCTCCCCCGCACCAGGCGGCCCAGACGTCGCCGTTCTGATCGGTTCCGGCCACTGCTTGCGCCATGCAGGCCACGGTGCTGTTGTAGAGCACGGGATCGGCGTTCTCCACCAGCCCGAGGTCATCAGGTACGGCGGTGAACTGTCGGCCACCCCAGTCGGCGCCGTACGTCTCGTTGGCGATTCCGAGATTACGAAGATTGGCGGACGACTGGGTCACTCGTGCCGCATCTCGAGCCTTGCCGATGGCAGGTAGAAGAATGGCGATCAGCAGCGCGATGATCGAGATGACCACCAGCAATTCTACGATTGTGAACCCGATCGATCTGGCCTTGAGAGATGTGGTCATCAGCATTGGATTCTGATTTCGTCGCTTTGACGAATCCCCGGTTCGCATGAATCAACAAGGATACATTCGGATGGTCCCAAGATTAGACCATCTCTCTCGGATTCGGAAGTGAGGAGTGGTGTGTTTTGGCGTCCAAGCGTTGTATTTTGGTGAGAAGTGGGATTCTTTCGAGGGAAACAAGACAGGCGGGGGTGGTCTGCATCTGTGATCTCAGGCATTGGCCCTTCGATTCGAGACGCGAGCACACGACGTATGAAAGAGAAATCGGGCCGGTTCCTGAGGAGGAACCGGCCCGATTGAAATCTGTCTTCGATCAACTTTTCAACCTGAGGCCGGTCTGTTTCCAGCCCGATCGCAGATCAGTGGTCGATCACTTCGCGCCGAACACGTCACGGCCAGAGAGGCCATCGGTGGTGAGGATGACGGCACTGGTGTCAACCAGCGTGTCATAGCTCAGGTCGCCGTAGTAACCGTTCGCACCCTTGGGGGTATCACGGCTCCAGAGTCCGGTCTGGCAGTTACCCATACCTTCGCAGTTGTTGCAGACATCGTTGTTCTCGGCCTGGATCGTCGCACGAGTGTCGGCTTCCATGAAGTCGGTCGTACCGATCATGCCGACGTGACCGTCAAAGAATGCCGTCATGGGCTTCGAGTTGTAGCCATGGTTGAACAACCAACTGGGGTCGGAGCCGCCGAACGACGGGTTTGCGTCAGTTTCGACGTTCTGCAGCCAGTGATGTTCCATCATGCGGACCTTGAGATCCGGGAAGCGACACTGACCGATCGAAGGACTCCGCCATGCGCCGGGGAAGTTGCCGCCGTAGGGGCTCTTGTAGCCGCAGTGGCTGAAGACTTCCGGAGCGAACATCGCAGCAGGACTCCAGATGTAACTGGAGTACGCGATCACCTGAGACGAAGAGTTCGCAGGGTCGTAGGGGTTGAACTCATCGGGGTAGTTGAAGAACGGCTCCGCGATCCGCAGCGGATAGGTGTCCTTGGGGGCCCAGAACACCGGGTCATACCAGCGGTCGCCGACGTAGCTGGCGAAAGCCTTGCAGGTGGGAACGCGGAACGAGCCGAAGTTGCCACCGTTGAGACCGTAGGGCTGGAAGACGTAGTAGTAGCAGCCGTTCCAGTAACCGGCATCACCGGGATAACCGCTACAGAGGCTGCCAGCGCACCACCAACCCCAGAGGCGTCCGAGGTAGTCGTAGCCGACGAGCTGCTGCGGCATGCAGGCGATCTGGTTGTTGTAGTCGACGGGACCAAGTCCGTTCGAGAACGCAAGCCCCATGTCGTCGGGAATCGCGGTGAACTGACGATCACCCCAGTCGGCGCCGTACGTATCGTTGGCAACGGAGAGGTTTCGAAGGTTTGCGGCAGACTGCGTTACACGCGCCGCGTCTCGAGCCTTGCCGATGGCCGGCAACAGGATGGAAATAAGCAGTGCGATGATCGAAATCACCACCAGCAGCTCAACAATGGTGAAGCCTGGACGATTATTTTGCTTCATGACTGAGGACTCCGTTTCTGGCTTGCCTGGTTGCACACCGACAAGCACTTCCTTGAAAAGTGGAAGAAGAGGACTGTGGAATCAGGCGGAGAAATGTGTGCAATGCCTGATTGTGGAAGCCCGTCTACATCAAAAGATACCGGATCTGATGTGAATCTCAACCGGTGATCAGCAAAATTGGATGATTCGTTCGTTGCGGCGAAGATGAGGTCTTCGCCAAGCGACGCGCAAAACGTCCGATAAAAACTAGTCCTTATTCAATTCAACGATAAAACGAGATCGTTATGGGTTGTATCGCCTCGAAAACCAAGGCATTTGGAGGCCCGTAGAGATGAATGGGGGGCCTCTGCTCTCCTAGTACGTTCGTTCTAGGCGCTCGAAAGGTTCCCAAAGTTTTCTACCGAAGTGCATATTGGAGAAGGACTTTTGATCTCGCCCATGTGGAGCACGCGGTCGTCCCGGTCACGTGGGGCTTCGCCCCGGTATGTTTCGCCCCATGCCAACAGCTTCTTCTCGTGATCGTGGCCCGATTCTCGTGGGAACATGGTCGTTCTCCCTTGCTGCGATCGAATCGGCTTGGGCCACCCTGGCCGGCGTCCCGCCTTTGGACGATCGATCGGGAGGTCGGCTCGGTCCGGATTCGAGACTCCTTGATGCGATTGAAGTGGCCTGTCAGTACGCCGATCTCGACCCTGGCGTCGATAGCGTCGGCTTTGGTGGGCTTCCAGATTCCAGC
The DNA here is from genome assembly GCA_937919685.1 of uncultured Phycisphaera sp. Classification (GTDB taxonomy): domain Bacteria; phylum Planctomycetota; class Phycisphaerae; order Phycisphaerales; family SM1A02; genus UBA12014. Next base: position 3,235 of record CALFOM010000090.1, on the reverse strand, counting down.
GGCCGCATGAGTCTAGATGGCGCGATTATGGAATCCCCGATCCGATTCGCCGGGGTTGCGGGTCTCCGCCGTCACGTCCATCCGGTCTCCGTTGCCCGCTTGGTGATGGAACGCACCGACCACACCTTGCTCTGTGGGGAAGATGCCGACGACTTCGCCGATCGCCATGGTCTGGCAGCTCGGGAACTCCTTTCCACCGAAGCAAAGGAAGCGTTTGAAAGATGGGAGACAGCACGGCGAACTGGTATCGGTGGGCCGATCGATCAGAGCAAGGACGGATCGCTCCTCGGACTTCGTCCGCTCGATCCTGGACTTGGTTCCAAGGATGCCGGGAGGCTCTTCCGCCCGAATGGCGGGCGCGAAGGGGCCGCACCGGCCGGGCATGACACGATTGGTGTGCTTGGTCGCGACGCCGCCGGCAATCTTGCGGCGGGATGTTCCACGAGCGGGCTTCCGTTCAAGGTGCCGGGACGGGTCGGCGACTCGCCGATCGCGGGGCATGGCCTCTTCGTCCAGCCGGGAGTGGGATTGGCCACGGCGACTGGAACGGGCGAACTGATCTCGGGCATCTCCGCAAGTTTTGTCGCGGTCGAAACGCTCCGACGGGGAGGGACGCTTCGGGACGCCCTTGAAGAAGTCATGCTTCGAATCGACGAACTCGGCCCGCTACGTCCGCATCATCAAGTGGGGATCATCGTGATGGATGCCGCGGGCAACGTCGCGTCCGGAGCGTTCCGGCCGGGGTTCCTTGTCGCGACTCGCGATGAAGGAGGCGGTAGGGTGTCCGGTCCCGACCTAATCCATCGCCCAGATGATGATGGACTCCCGGAATCCGCTCGCGAAGGCCTGGCGAAGAATAATGATGACCCCGAACCGAAGGATGACCCATGAAGCTTTACACCCGCACCGGTGACGATGGAAAAACCGGTCTTTTCTCCGGAGATCGAGTCGGCAAGGACCATCCTCGGATCGAGGCCTACGGCACTGTGGACGAATTGAATGCCTGCATCGGCCTCGCGATCTGCGGGATCGATGGCACCGACGATGCAGCAGAGATGCTCCGATCGAGTCTTCTTTCGATCCAGTCACGATCTTTCGATCTCGGCGCCGATCTGGCCACGCCCGAAGGGGCTCGAAACAGTGACAAGGTCGGCCGCATCGACGATGCCGACGTCGTCGTATTGGAAGGGCTGATCGATCATTATCAGGCCGCGGCGCCGGAAATCCGATGTTTCGTTCTTCCGGGAGGGTGCGAACTTGCCGCGCGTCTGCACATCGCTCGGACAGTTTGTCGTCGGGCGGAACGGTTGATGGTGCATCTGAACCATGCCGAAGCGGTGACGCCTCAGGCGATCCGCTGGGTGAATCGCCTCAGCGATCTGCTCTTTGCCATGAGTCGTGCTGCCAACCATGCGGCCGGCCTTGATGATGTTCCGTGGGAGCCCAAGGGCAGCGGTTGACGCGGTTCTTTAGGAGCGTTTTCGCGAGCGAGGTTTCCCGATGGCGCTCGACCCACCGCTAGAGAGCCCTTTTCGCAACATGCCGATCTTCGAGATCCGTTCCCAGGCGCTCGCCGCGTTGCCCGCCCCGAACTCGGTCGTGATCGAACGCCGATTCCATGCTTTCGCCACGGTGGAAGTCGTTCCGCTTCCGCAAAACGGATCGAGGACCAGTCCGCCTTCGTTCGAGCAGGCCCTGATGACCCGCTCGAGATAGACCTCGGGAATCTGGTTGTGGTGCTGAGACCGGCGTTCCTTGTTGTTGCCCTGTACCCGACCCCAGTAGGGGCCGTACCAGACGTCCATCGGTACGCGCATTCCGGCATTGTGACCCTTCGCCTGCGTTCTTGGATCGTTGTAGATCGAGGCGCGGTCCGACTGCTCCAGAATGGCGTCCGGATTCCAGATTCGGTGGTCAGCGTCTTTCGCGAAGTACAACGCGTGCACTTTGCTCATGATGAATGAACTATCCCGGTGCTGTCCGAAACGAAAATGCCACACGCACCAGTTGATCATCGTGAGACCCCGCCGTTTCAGGTGCATCACGATCTCGGCGGCCGTGTCGTCGGGAATGTTGACCCAGATCGATCCGTGCGGGGCCAACGCGTCGACACACACGTCGAGCCAGTCGAATGTGAATCGTTCGTACTCGGCTCGTGGCATGCCATCGGACCATTCGTCGTAGGGCACGTTCCAGTTGAAGGGAGGGTCGGCGAAGACCAGATCGACCTGCCCGTGATCGGGGAGATTCGGAATCACGTCTCGGCAGTCGCCGATGTAGAGCCGGGTGTCGGGATCATCCGAACGGTGATCTGGTTCGACCGAGACGGTGGCAGGCACGTAGGCGGCAACTTCATCGCCGAGCATTCTGATGTCGGCGGCCGGCATATCGGCCGCGGATTCCCGTTGGATCTGAGTCGCTCCTCGGGGCGTCGCATAGCCACCGGGGCGATCGAATTCGGTGTTCTTCCGTTCGGCCATGCCGCGATGATCGTCGATTCTTGGAAATCGCGCCACTCTCGAACGGTAAACCACAGGACTTCGAAAGATCGTGGTCCGACTGGGGGGGTGCAGATCAGTCAGATCGTGCCGAAGACTCGGTCGCCCGCGTCGCCCAGTCCAGGCACGATATAGGCGAGTTCATTGAGTCGATCGTCGAGCGCCGCGGCGTGAACCTCGACATCCGGATGGTCTTGGGCCATCCGCCGGACCCCTTCCGGTGCCGCCACGAGACAGAGGAACCGAATCGTTCCACAGCCTCGCGTCTTCAAGTACTTCACGGCGTAGGTCGCACTTCCACCGGTCGCGAGCATCGGGTCGACCACGAGGACCGGTCCATCGGCGATGTCGCTCGGAAGCTTCTCGTAGTACTCGACCGGCTGATGGGTATCTTCGTTCCGTTGCACGCCGATGTGGCCGACTCGTGCTTCAGGAACGAGGCGGAGCATGCCATCGGTCATGCCAAGGCCGGCGCGAAGAATCGGGACGATGGTGACGGGTGCGGCGAGTTCAGTGGCGTCGCAATCGTCGATCGGGGTTCGGACTCGGCAGGCTTTCGTCGGAAGATCGCGAAGCGCCTCGTAGGTCATCAGTCCCGCGATTTCGCCGAGCACTCGTCGGAACGTGGGCGGCGGCGTGGTGGCGGCCCGGAGGATGCCCAGTTTGTGTCCGATCAGGGGATGATCGTGGGTGAGCAGGTTCGGATGATCTGGCGTTCGTCGCATGGCGATTCCTCT
>CALFOM010000089.1 GCA_937919685.1 uncultured Phycisphaera sp. | reverse complement strand
CATCTCGTCATGCTCTGGTCCGTCCGATTCGGGGACCTGCAACGAGAGGAGTTGGGGAATACGAAGATAGCTGGCGTAAGTGAGTTCCACGCCGGGAATGCTACGACGAACTCGGTTCGCCCGCGCCGATCGCCTCGGCGAGAGGCTGCCACGCATGCGGCGTCTGGAGCCCGTGTCGTTTGCAAAGAAGGCCCGCGGTGATCTGGGACGAGAGGAAGATCACGGGGAGTCCGGAGCCCGGGTGGGTGCCTCCTCCGACGAGCCAGACGCCGTCGACTTCCTCGAGTTTGTGCTGCGGCCGACGGTGGAGCATCTGGTCGAGTCCGTGGGCCAGATTGAACGTGGCTCCATGGTTGATCCGTTCATTGGCCCAGTCGGCGGGGGTCACCATCTTCTCGACTCTGATTCGATCGCGGAGACCCTCAATGCCAAACACCGTTTCAAGTTTCTCAAGCGTCGCGGCTCGAAGCTTCGGACCCTCGACGTCCCAGTCGATGTCGGCGCGATCGTTGGGCGTCGGAACCAACACGTAGAGGGAGCTGCATCCTTCTGGAGCCAGGCTCGGATCGATGGCGGAGGGATTGTGGAGATACGTCGAAGCGTCCTGAGTCAGGCGCCCACCCCCGATATCGTCCAGATTCTCCCGATACGTCTGGGAGGTATAGATCGTGTGATGCGGCAGATCGACCTCGCCGTCGACCCCGAGGTACAGCATGAAGGTGCTGCAGGAGTACTTCTTGGAGTCGACCTTGGGATCGGACCATTTTCGACGAAGGCCCGCGGGAATCAGATTCTTCAGGGCCCACGTCGCATCCGCGTTGATCACGACGTCGTCGTACCGATGGACTCCGGTCCGCGACCGGAGGCCGGTCGCTCGTCGGCCATCGAACTCAATTCCCGTGACGGGGTCGTCGACGTGGATCCGGCCGCCAAGTTCCGTAAAGACTTCGGCCATCGCAGCGATCAACTGGTTGCATCCACCCTTGGGGTGCCAGACCCCGTACTCGTACTCGATGAACGGGAGAATCGAAAACAGGCTCGGACATTCGAACGGGCTCATGCCCAGATACTTGCTCTGGAACGAGAGCGCGAGTCTGACGTGCTCGTTCTTGAAGTACCCGGAGAGGTGGCCATGGACGGATTGCCATGGCTTGATCGAGGGGCCAGCCTTCAGGGTGTCCATCCGCAGAAGATCAAGCGGAGACCTGATCGGCCGGCGAAGAATCGGCGTCATCAGTTCGAGCTTCCGTCGATTGTCATGCATGAATCGACGAAACGCGGAGCCTTCTCCGGGTTCGATGGCATCGAGGGTCGCGGCCATGCGTTCGACGTCCTGCGTGGCGTCGATCTGCAGAGGCTCTTCGCCCGGCCTGCCGATCAGAAGTCGATACATCGGATCGAGGCGATGGAGGTCGGCGTAGTCGGACAGGCGGCGATCGCAGGCGGAGAAGATCTCCTCGAGCACCCACGGCATCATGAAAAAGGTGGGTCCGGTATCGAACGCGTGGTCGCCGACCATGGTTCGTCGAGTCCTGCCGCCGATGACCGGTTGTGCCTCGTGAATCGTGACATCAGCCCCCGCTCGAGCGAGAAGCATTCCCGCAGCAAGGCCACCGGGTCCGGCACCGATGATCGCGATGTTCGGCCTTTCGGCGGATGATGAGGGCATGAGAGGTGCGATCATGGGATTCGTTTCGTCGGGGGACACTTTTGGATGCGAAATGGCCCGCTGGTGAGCGAACAAGGCGGGAATGATCGAATCCGCAGGTAGACTACTCGCGAACTAAGTTCTGGTCGAAAGGGCCGTGGAGATCCTCGATTCCTTCAGAGACGACCATCAAAGAACAGGTATCCCTGACGTCACAACCGTCGAAAGTTTCGATGGCTTCTGTGGTACCCGTCGAGGGTGATTTTGACGATCCGATGACCGAGCCGGACCTTGAGCGAACGTCGAAACCTCAGGACGCAGACGGAGGGCTCGGTGGTCCGGGTTCCAGACAACGTCGAGCGTGGGCGAGTCGTTTCGGCAAATTGGTCGCGGCGGATCTCGACACGCTTTCCGCACTGGCGGAATCCGAAGTCGGAAAACCGCCGTGGGAGACCATCACCGCGGAAGTGATGCCTCTGATCGCGTCTTGCCGTTGGCACGCGCGGCGAGCGGGCCGCATTCTCCGAGATCATCGCCTCCCGGGCCGACCATGGTGGCTTCTTGGCCAGCGGGGCCTGGTCAGGAGGATTCCGCTGGGTCGAGTCGGCATCATCGGCACGTGGAACTATCCCATTCAACTTCTGGGCATTCAGATCGTCCAAGCGGTCGTCGCGGGGAATCAAGTCATTGTGAAGCCCAGCGAGCGATCGCCAAAGACGCAGCGTCGACTTCTGGAACTGGCGCGGGCGGCCGGACTGTCTGGCGAAGATCTCGTCGTGATGTCGTCCGAACGAACCGCCGGTAGCCGCCTGCTGCAAGAACCGCATCTTGATCATGTGGTCTTCACAGGATCGACCGCGATCGGCTCCTTGGTGGCGGAGTCGGCGGCTCGCCGACTTCTACCCACCACCCTTGAACTCTCCGGCTGTGATTCCGCGATCATTCTGGACGATGCCGATCCGGTCCTCGCCGCGCGGAGCATCTGGGCGTCCGTGACCATGAATGCGGGCCAGACCTGTATGGCACCACGGCGAGCGTTGGTCCATGCGGACCGGCATGCCGCGTTCGTGGCCGCCCTCGTTCCGCTTGCCGCGGGCGCTGCGATGCGGAACCTCATCGACGCCACCGCAGCTGATCGGCATCGCAAACTCGTCGAAGATGCGATCCGACGTGGCGGTCGACCGGCCGCTCTCGTCGCCGATCCGGCAGACGGTCGGCGGGTGCGACCGCAGGCCATCCTCGACTGTCCGCTCGACGCGGAAGCCTTCGATGCCGAGCATTTCGGGCCGTTGCTGGTGGTCCGCGCCTGGCGAACCGAAGCGGAACTTCTCACGCTGCATCGGCGGGGCGGGAAGCACCTTGCGACCAGCGTTTTCACCGCGGACCCTCGTCGAGCCGATCGACTGGTACCTGCCTTGGGAGGCGGACTCGTCACCATCAACGACAGCATCATTCCGAGTGCCCATCCCGCCGCGACCCTCTCGCCGGAAGGCGACAGTGGATGGGGGAGCAGCCGAGGCACCGAGGGCTTGCGTGCCATGACCCGGCCGGTGGTGGTGACCCGGACTGGTCGATGGCGAATACCCGTGGGAGAACCCGACGCCCGAGGGAAGCGGATGCTTGAGAAGATGGTCCGTCGGTGGGGGCGGGGAATCACACCACCGCCGGACACGAACTGATCAAGTCCGATCGATCGCATTCATCAGGATTCTGGAATCGCCCCGTGAGAATTCACTGGGCATGACATTGGAGCGAAGTCAGCATGTCAACGGAACGAACCAGAGCGGTGGTGGTGGGAGGCGGATTGGCCGGCCTTGCCGCCGCGGTCGAACTCCGCACCCGGGGGTTGGATGTCACGATCATCGATCGCAACCAGCACCTCGGCGGGAAGATGAACGTCCTGCAGGAGTCCGGTTTCTCCTTCGATATGGGACCGACCATCCTGACCATGCCTCAGGTGATCCGCGGAATCATCGAGCGAACGGGAAGGACGGTTTCGGAATATATCGACATCGTCGACCTCGACCCTCAGTGGCGATGCACGTACGAAGACGGAACGGTGCTCGATCTCCGAGGCGACCTCGAGATCATGGTCGCAGCGCTCGACCGGCAGTTCCCCGGGGAGGGCGTCGGCGCTGGTTGGCGGTCGTTCATCAACTACAGCCGTCGGATGTACGGACTGAGCGAGAAGGTCTTCTTCTACAAGGACATCGGTGGAATCCCGGACATGATGCGGTCGACTCCGACCACCGAGCCGGGCATCCTGAAGGATGTACTGGCGATGCGCATGCACTCCAACGTCGGGGCGACGATTCATAAGCACGTGCGAGAGCCGCACGTCGCTCAACTCTGCGAGCACTTTCTCCAGTACGTCGGGTCGAGTCCGTTTCTGGCTCCGGCGATCCTCACGCTGATCGCTGCGGCCCAAGTTGATCATGGATGCTGTTACGCGATGGGTGGCACGAGGATGGTCGCGGGGAGCCTCGAGAAGATCCTTCGCGAGGAAGAGACCGAGATCATCCTGGGGACCGGAGTGAGTCGGATCATCCACAACGGGAAACGAACCTCCGGGGTCGAACTTGAGGACGGCAGGATCATCAAGGCCGATCTGGTGGTGAGCAACTGCGACGTGCAACGAACCTACCGGGACCTCATGGGCGACGATCGGGCGCTCAACGAACAGGCGAAGATCGGCCGGAAATACACGCCAGCTTGCAGCGGGGTGGTGTTCTATCTCGGGCTAGACCGTCAGTACGACCATCTGCTGCATCACAATTTTCTCTTCAGCCGGAATCCGCGCGACGAGTTCGCCGACATCTATGACCGAGGGATTCCCGCCCGGGATCCGTCCATCTATCTCGCAGCTCCAAGCCGGACCGATCCGGGCCAGGCGCCGGAGGGTGGAGAGGCGCTGTACGCGCTCATTCACACGCCTTACCTCCGCCCCGGACAGGAGTGGCACGGCCGCGGCGGACTGCTTGAGCAGTACCGGCCCGTGGTCATGGACAAGCTCAAGCGGATGGGTCTGGAGGACCTTGAATCGCACATCGTCGTCGAACGCCATCTCACGCCGCAGGACATTGACCGGATGTACAACGCCGAAGGAGGGGCGATCTATGGCCTCGCGAGCCACGGCCGCCTGGCCGGTGGTTTCAAACCGCGAAATCGAAGTCGCGTGCTTCGGAACCTGTATCTTGCCGGAGGGAGCGTCAATCCCGGGCCGGGCGTTCCGATGGTGCTCATGAGCGGCGTCACCGCTGCACTCGCCGCCGCGGACGATCTCGGGATCGGTGATCCCCGAACTTCGAGTTCCGGGCAGGAGGAAGAATGTCGGGAACCGGTGATGACGGGCTGATCGAGGATCGAGCGTCACCGGCCTTCCGCCGGTTTTTCGCGTGGTACGCGACCCGGCTTGTGTCGCGGCGTTTTCACGCGTTGAGACTTCTCAAAGGAAGTCGGGAGATCCTTGAAGAGGCATTGGACGCGGATCGCTCCCTGATCACCCTGGTCAGTCATGTGTCTTGGTGGGATCCGCTGGTCGGCCTCGTGCTCTGGCGAAAGCTCTTTGTCGGCCGAGACATCCTCATGCCGATGGCCAGCGAGCAACTCTCGCGATTTCGGTTCTTCCGCCGCCTTGGGGTGTTCGGCATCGATCCCGACGATCCAACCTCGATGGGTCAAATGCGGAGCCATGTACTTCAGCGTCTCGCGCGATCACCAGGCACGATTTTGGGCCTCACGCCGCAGGGGCGATTCACGGATCCACGCGAGCCGATTCGACTTCGGCCTGGCGCGGCGGCGATTGCGGCGGCCTTCGAACGCTCGCCGAGCGTCGTGGTGATCTCGATCGAATATGTGTTCTGGCAGGACGCGAGGCCTGAACTGCTGGTCGCGGTCCAGTCATGCGATTCGCCGGAAGCAGGTTCCACCACCGACTGGTACCGAGCCATGGAAGAAGGAATGCGTCGATGCGCGGCAGATCTTGCCGCGGCGAGCATTGCCCGCGATGAATCGGCGTTCGAGATTCTCGTAGGCGGAAAAGATCGGATCAACCCGTTCATGGATGCCTGGCTTCGAATTCGAGGTCGGTCCGGCGGCATCGCGGCGAGCCGCTCTGCGCCAAAGGGGTCGGCATGAGTTCGAATCCGGGAGTCTTCTTTCTGACGGGTATGATCCAGGCCGCGGCGCCCGCGGTAGAGACCGGGGCATCGGGCTGGGTGACCTGGTGGATGGTTGGTGCGTTGGTGGTTTCTGCCATCGCCTTGTTGATCTCCATCAGAAACCTGAGCCGGTTTCGACGGGCCCCTGTCGTCAACGACTCAGATGACGAAGGTTGGTCGGTCACCGTGTGCATTCCGGCTCGCAACGAAGCGGTCAACCTTGAAGCGTGCGTTCAAAGCGCCTTAGAGTCTGCGGACGCCGATCCGGCATCGTCGACGACCGTCATGGTCTATGACGACGGGAGCGACGATGCGACACCGACGATCCTCGCGAGATTAATGGAATCAGATCCTCGAGTGATCAGGGCCGAGGTGAACCCGCTCCCAACAGGATGGAACGGGAAACAGCACGCCTGTGATCGCATGGGGCGACAGGGCCAGACAGACTGGCTGCTCTTTACCGATGCGGATGTTCGGTTCGCCGCGGATTGTCTGAGACGCACTCGTGCGGCGGTTCGCGCCCAACGGACAGCGAATGGCGACATCGCGCTGTTCTCGGCATTTCCTCACGAACGAACCGGCACGGTCGGCGAGACCTTGGTCGTTCCTTTGATTCACTTCATCCTCATGAGCTACCTGCCCATTGGCCGCATGCGATCGAGCTTGGACCCCGCGGCCAGTGCGGCTTGCGGGCAGTTCATCCTTGCTCGGCGGGACGCTTGGCTTCAGGTCGGGGGCCATGCGGTGATCCGGAATTCGATGCACGATGGAGTGCGACTTCCTCGACTCTTCCGCCGGGCCGGACATGCCACGGACATCTTCGATGGCACCGACATCGTCGAGTGCCGCATGTATCACGGGTTCGCGGAGACCTGGCGAGGGTTCGCGAAGAACGCGTACGAAGGACTGGGGAACATTTTTCTGCTCGTTCTACTGACCGTACTTCATCTTGGTGGGCACGTGGCGCCTTGGATCATCCTTGGTGTCGTGGCGGTGAGTTCGAGTCTCGGAGCGGAATTTTCGGGCGTTTCAATGGCCGCAGCAGGGTTTGCATCGGCGGCGATCATCGTGCAGCTCACGCTTCGAGTTCTGCTTGCAGCACGATTTCAACAGGCTTGGTCTGGCGTGTTGCTCCATCCGGTGGCGCTGACGGTATTCACATTGCTTCAGTGGTGGAGTCTGGTACTGCACGTCACGGGACGTCGATCATGGCGCGGCCGACTCGGTTGAAGCGCGGCGCAGGCTTGACGAAGCATCCTTGGTGTGGGTAGCGTTCACCTGTGCCAACTGAAGACCGATTGGATCGGATTGAATCTCAAGTGTCGAACTTGGTTGATCGGATCAATCAACTCGAGAAGAGACAGTTGGCTTCGGATTCGATTGGATCGACTGAGCAACAGCAAGATTCTTCGAGAGACTTCACGACAACAGAAGCTTCCGAATCGACGATTGATCCACAACTACCCGCGGACCTCCAACGGTCCGCTCCCAAAGCTGCAGCCCATGCGGCCGACGAGGCGACTCCGACCGTCCCGTCGGCCGCGGCTCTTTTTTCTGGAGCTCGTGCATCACCGCCACCCTTGCCGCCGACGGCACGCGATCACGACGCGAGCTCCGAAGTTGCTTCTCCACAAGAAGATGATCACACACCATCACTCCTTGCCAAGGCGGGATCGCGTCAGGGTGGTCTTGAGCAACTGATCGGCGGACGGGTGATGGCATTGGTAGGCGGGGTGATTGTGGTGATCGCCGCCGCGTTCTTTGCGAAACTTGCCTACGACAAGGGTTGGATCGGGAACATCCCCGCCGGGTTGCGAGCAGCTGCGCTGACCGCATTCGGGGCTGCGATTCTTGGCGTGGGGGAGTTGGCGCTCCGACGATACGGCCGCGCGGCGGCCGTTGGACTCTTTATCGCGGGCCTCGGAACCTTGTATGTGGATGCTTGGTCGGCGGGGCCCGTTCTCGGGATTCTCTCGCCGCTCGGCTCGCTCGTGGCCATGGCGGTGGTCATGGTGATCGGCATCCTACTCACGGCTCGTTCAGGATCGGTTTCGATCGGCGTGGTGAGCATTGCCGCCGGTGCCGCCGCACCTTATCTCGCCGGAGGCGACGGCAGCCCGGCCACCCTTGGCATCTACTTGACGTCGCTTCTGGTCATCGCGTTCGCAGCAGCATCGATCAGGCCGAGGCCTTTCCTTCAGCTTCGAGTGCCAGCATTCGGGATTCTGCTGGTGGCGGCGTTGCCGTGGATGTTCCTTTCGATCGATGGCGGGGAGATCACGGTTCTCCTGATCATCGGATCCGGGTGGTGGCTGCTGGTTCATGCCCAGGCGTTGCACACCGCGACCCGGGGGCTGGCCTCGAAGTGGAACGCGGGCCTCGGGTTCGCGTCGACCGCGGTGTTCGCGATCGCGATGCCGCTCGCGGTTCGGGCGGCCGGCGGTGGCGGGGTCGCATGGAACACGCTGGAGGGCTGGATTCCGCTGGGGCTCGCGGCCCTGTCGATCGTCACGATCTTCCAGGCGGGAACGGGTCTCGATGCGATCCGACCTTTCGAGGATCGATCTCCACTGCGGAAACGCGAGCGGGCGGTTGACCTCATGTCACTGGTGCTCTGGGTCGAGACCGCGGTGCTGCTCTTCGTCGCCGCCGGGCTGCTGCTGGAAGGGCCGGCGATCCCGGTCGCCTGGTGCGGTCTCGGTCTCGCCGCGGCGTATCTCGCCCATCGACTTCGAAGCCGTGGCGTGGCGGTGTGCTCGCTGATCATCGCCATCCTCGGCCAGTTCGCCGCGACGGTGGTCGTATTCATGAACGGGGGGAACCGCAACGTCGATCCCTGGTTCGCGGGGACCGGGTGGCAGTGGACTCCCGTATCTGAACAGTGGTTGGCGCTTCTGGCGCTCGTGGTCGTCGCGGCCGTCGCTCGTCTGTGGCCGGTTCGATCCACGTCTTCGGGCGATCCAACGCCGGCGGGCCCCTCGGCGGCGCTCTGGATGGGCGGATTGCTCTTCGTTCCCTCCATGATGTACTTCGCGTACGACGGATCGCTCCTGTCGATCGTGGTCGCGGGGATTCCGGCGCTCGCCGCCCTCGTCGTGCAACGCGGTCGTGGTGACCGGGGGGGATGGTCCGCCGCCTACGGATTGAATCTGCTGGCGACGTCGATCGCCGCGGCGCTCCTGCTCGGTCTCGTGCTGGAGCGTCAGGGATTCGACACGCACATGGGCAGGAACGACGGCCATTCGGCGCTCGGACTGTTCGGCTGGGCGATGATCCCCTTCGCGGGGCTCGTGGTGATGATGATCGACCTCGCTCGGAAGACCGGGATCACGATCTCCCCGGTGCGCCTCCGGATCGTCGGGTGGGCGAGTAGCGTGCAGTTCCTCCTGGTGGGTGCGTTCGGTGCGATGCTGCGGTTCGTTTCCGCGGACACCCCCTGGTCGCCGGTCGTCGGGAATCTCTTCGCGGCGACCATCGGAATCTCGGTCGTGGGTACGACCCTCGTCCTCATTTCGGCTCGGACGCCGCTGCGGATCGGTCGATCGCTCGCGGCGGGTTCGGTTCTCGTGGCGGCGTGGCTCTGGGCGCTCCTCTCGATCGCCGACGCATTCATCGGATGGAGTCCGTGTGCGACGTCCGCGCCCTTCGCCTCGAATCTTCGTTTCTGGAGTGGTGCGATCGCGATCGCCGCCCTCGTGGTGATCGCCTGGGACTGGCCTCGCGCCGCCAGGTACGACGTCGCCGGCGATCGGAGGCACGCAAGCTTCGTCCGCATCGCGGGCCTCGAAGCGATCGCCCTGGGCCTCGTGCTCGGGTCGCTGGCCCTGCTCGACTACTTCGGTCCCGACGACGTCACCTTGAATGCGGCGTTGAGCGTCTTCTGGGCCCTCTACGCGATCGGACTCATCCTCGCGGGGTTCATCCGGGATGTTCCCATGATTCGCCACATCGGCCTGGGGCTGCTCGGGGTGACCGCCCTCAAATTCCTGTTGATCGACCTCGGCCGGTCGGCCACGATCTATCGCGTCGTCTCCGCACTCGGCGTCGGGCTGCTGATGGTCGCGACCAGCATGCTCTATGTTCGATTCGGTTCGAAGCTCCAACGCCAGACGGACGAGCCGTCGGATTGATACGCCGGTCGTCCGGCGATCGGCGTCGCGTTCAATCTCCGTGGATCTCGGCCACCGAGCCGTTCGAGATGGCATAGATCGACCGTGATGTTCCCGGCCTGACGCGTACGCCCCTCGCAAACGGGGTGAACGCGGGAAGGATCAACTGGCGGGGTTCCAAAACGAACGCGTGGGCGAGCGTTCTCTTCGATCCGGAACCGAGGGAGATCACGGGATGGCGATGCCCTGCAATGAGCATCGGGTCTTGGTCCGTGGATTCCCCGTCGTCCGGTCGCGGATGGTGCCGAAGTTCGAGTCGCCCGATTCGCCGATGCTCTCCGTCGCCATCGATCCGCCATGACGGTGGCATGGTGCCGGAGGCCTCCGCATGGCTGCCGATCATCGAGATCGGAAGGTTGATGCGCTGTCGCCAACGGGTGAATGCGGCGATCAGCGGTTCATCGGGATCATCGGGATCATCGGCGAGTTGGACGAGATCGCCCAGCAGCGTGAGTCGTTTCGGGTGCCATCTGGCAACGATCCGCTCGAGCCGATCGAGGGCTTCCTCCGCGATGCCCTGGGGCAATGGAGACGGCCGAGGTTCGGTGCGTCTCTGGGGCTCCAAGGTGAAGATCCGCGACGACCAGCGTGCCGCGGTCCGTGAGCAGTGCGGCCCGCTCTGCGAGAAGCTTCACTGATTCCTTCGCGATCGTGATGTCAAGATCCTGCGGCATGGCGTTCGTCGAATCAGAATTCGGAGGGGTCTTCGCGGAGGAATAACGTCGGACTCATCGAGTCGGGTCGGCCGGCGCGGTCTGGATCGCGACCATATCGCGGTAGTGATCACTCGATTTAAGAAGTTCGTCGTGGGTTCCGCTCGCGACGATGGTTCCTCCCTCGAGGATCACGATGAGGTTCGCGTGCCGGATCGTGCTCAAACGGTGGGCGATCGCGAAAGTGGTCCGACCGGTGAGCAGTCGATTGATGGACTGTTGAATCAGTCGTTCACTCGCCGTGTCGAGGTTGCTGGTTGCTTCATCGAGGATGAGGATCCTCGGGTTGGCGAGGAGCGCGCGGGCGATGGCGAGCCGCTGGCGCTGGCCGCCCGAAAGTCGAACGCCACGTTCCCCGATGAGGCTCTCGAAGCCTTGCGGGGTCGCCTCGATAAACTCGAGGGCGTTGGCGGCGGTGGCGGCTTCTATGATTTCCTCGAAGGTCGCGTCCCGCCGACCGAAGGCGATATTCTCGCGGAACGTCCCGTCAAAGAGGAAGACATCCTGTTCAACGATGCCGAGTAGGGATCGGTACGTATTGAGTTTAAGATCGCGAAGATCGGTGCCATCGAGGCTGATCGTGCCCTCGGTAGGGTCTTGGAATCGAGCGATCAGATTGCACAACGTGGTTTTGCCCGCGCCCGACGCACCAACGAACGCAATCAATTGGCCGGGGTGCGCCACAAACTCGACGTCGCGAAGTACGGGCTGCTCAGTGCCCGGATAAGTGAACCCCAAGCCTCGAACTTCGACTCGTCCTTCGACGAGATCCGGAACCAGATCTCGAGCGGAGTCACGGTCCGGCATTTCAATGGGTTCTTCAAGCAGGTCGAGAACCCGATCGAGACCGGCGAGATTGGTCTGGAGGTTGGTGGCAGTGGCCGCGAGGGTCTCGACGGGGCCGAGCAGCATGATGAGGTAGGTCAGGAACATGACCAGATCGCCGGTCGTGATCTCGCCTTCGATGACCTGGAGGCCGCCGTAGAGCAGAAGGCCCGTGCTGGCGAGGGGGATCGCGACGGCCCAAGCCAATTCGGTGATCCTTGACCACCACCAGATATTGATGCCCTGTCGGGCCATCAGGTTGTTTCCGCGGACGAAACGACTTGATTCGCCGCGGCTTCGTCCGAACGCTCTCACGACCCGGATGCCCCCAAAGACCTCGGTGGCATGGGAGTCGACCTGCGATCGGAGAAGCCGATGATCGCGATGGAGGGGGCGGATCCGGCCGATCCAGGTCCGATGCGTCAGCCAGACCATCGGAAGCATTCCGATCGCTCCAAGGAGCAGTCGCCAATCGGTAAAGGCGAGGATGACCAAACTTCCAACCAACTGAATGATCGCCCGGGACGGGTTGTAGATGAGCCCAAAAATGAGTTCCGCGACCCCACCGGCATCGTCCCGGAGCATGCTCGCCACACCGCCGGACCTCAGGTCATGGATTCGTTGCAGTGGAAATCGGACGATGTGGTCGAACACGATTCGACGAACGTCGACGGAGAGGAGTCGGGTTGCCTTCGTCGCAAGCCAGCGTCCGCTGAGGCCGATCGCGACGGCGGCGAAGGAGACGGCGACCATGGCAATCGCGATCGCGACGAGCAGTCGACGGGGATTGGCAAGGTCCCACGAGGCTGGAATCCAAGCCGCGAATTCAGAGGGGAGTCCGGTTCCCGTGAACGCGTAATCGATCGCGAGCTTTGTCGCCGCGGGCGTGGTCAACTTCAACGCAGTTGCAATGGTCAAGGTGCAAAGGGAGAAGATAATCGGGCCTCGATGACGGCCGAGCATCGCGAAAAACTTGCGGAGCAGGTCCGAAGCGCTCCGGGACCGCTTCAGCGATCGGAGGACGCCCTGTCGACTCACCGTCAGTTGCTCAGTGCTCGGCTTACTTCGACGGCGTCTGAGAAGGTCGAGGTAGGCCTTGAACCGTCGGCTGCTCGAACCGGTGCGAAGGAGAGGATCCTCGGCGAAGTCTGGATCCTGTAAATCGTCTGATGGGCTGGTCATGGAGAAGTATTCGTTCGTGCGGGAGTGCCGATTCCTCGATCGCCTCGAATCGTGATGGCGACCGGTGAATCGTCGGGTAATCGTCGTCGATTCCGGATCTCGGGATTGCCGAGCTGACCGCAGGCCGCCATGACATCGCGGCCTTTGGTTCCGCGTCGTTTGGTGAATTGGCCGTTTGCGATCGCTCGTTCTGTAAACGTGGTCACGGAGGATTCAGTGGGGGCTGGCCATGGCGAGTCGCGACGCGGGTTGTAGGGAATGACGTTCAGTGAGCACCGAAGGGGACGCAGGTATTCACAAACCTCGTCGCAGTGTTGAAGGCCATCATTGACTCCAGGAATCAAGACGTACTCCACACAGATCGCGGACTTCGGTCGGCCTGCCCATCCGAGCATGGCATTCATGAGATCGTCCATGGGCCAAGCTCGGTCCACTGGCATGATCTCGGCGCGGATCGCATCGTTCGGGGCGTTGAGACTGACCGCGAGGTTGAGTCGGCGGAAGCCGGGTTCCGCAGCGAGTTCGCCCAGTCGACAGATGCCATCCGGGTTCCCAACCGTCGAGACCGAGATATTCGACGCCGCGATCGCGGGTCCATCATGGTCGGCGAGGATTCGGATCGCCGGAATCACCGCGTCCAGATTGTCGGTTGGTTCACCCATGCCCATGAAGACGATGTTCTTCGGTCTGATGCCGATCTGATGGGCGGCGGCATGCCACTGCGCGACGATGTCTTCGGTTCGAAGTTGGCGAACCAGCCCCATCTGGGCGGTTTCGCAGAAACGACATCCCATCGCACAGCCGATCTGGCTGGAAACGCAGAGCGTCCGGGTGACGGTGCCATTTCGTTTCGGCATGGGAATCAGAACCGACTCGGTCTCGACTCCGCCTGGGAGCGACAGCGTGAACTTGATGGTCTCGCCCTCGACCTCACGCCGGCCGACGGGGTGGATCGCAGGAGAAGTTCCAAGAGGCACGGTTCCGTCGCGATGGAAGCGACGGTAGGACTCGATGCCGCCTCGACCTCGGGTGAGGCCGGCGAGTTCCGATGCCGCGGCAAACCCCTCGGCGGTGAGGCCAAGTGGATCCGGGGGCGGCATGTTGACGGTCGGAAGGCTCATGGAAGGGATCGGCGAAGGGTTGGATCGATCAGCCTAGCAGCCCGTCCGGACAACTTCTCAGGAACTACTGCCTTGTTGAGACTATGATGGGGAATTGGACAGGATTGCTCCCTCGAGGATCCGGTTCGAGTCCCATCCTGCGGGCCTCTCGTCCTCCTACCGCTCACCGATCGTCGACCCTTCGGGATCGGCCCTCCGATCAAGGATTCCGATCGATGCATATGAAACACAGTGGCGAAGAACACGGTCCTCCGATCGTGCCCGTCAAGTTCGTCCTCGAAGACCCCGAAGGGCTCACCAGTACCGAGCAGTCCGAATGGGACCTGATGGGTGGTGAAGGGGAGAATCTCCTCGAACTCGCCATCGAACACGGCATCAACATCGAGCATGCCTGCGGAGGGGTGTGCGCGTGTTCGACGTGCCACGTGTACGTCGAACAGGGCATGGATCAGGTGAGCGAGAGCGACGATGACGAGGAGGATCGGGTCGAAGAGGCCCCGGGGCTGCAGGTGAACAGTCGACTCGCCTGTCAATGCAAGATCGAAGGCACGGGGCCGCTTACCGTTCGGGTGCCCGCTTGGAATCGGAATGCGGTCAAGGAAGTGCCACACTGATACGGCGCCGACGTGGTGCTCAAGACGTCGCCGGAGGCAGATCGATTCCGCATGATCGGAAAGACGGAAGAGGGCGGCGAGGGGTAGTCGATATCCAAGGAAGCCGTCATGAACACCTCGAACCACCATGAAAGCCGACGCGTCAAGGGGCCGGTGATTACCACGGCCCTCAGGCGTTGGTTGCAGGTCGTCTTGGTGTTGTTCGGCTTGCTGATGGTGGACAGCCTGATCCTTGTGATGACTGACGTCGCCGCTTGGTGGTCGGGCGAGGGGCGGGAGGACGGACGTTACCTCTGGGCGTTCCTCGTCCATCTCGGCCTTGGGCTCCTCCTGATCGTGCCCTTCATCATCTACGGCGTCGGACACGCTCGGCGTGGCCGGCATCGGCAAAATCGACGAGCCGTCGCGGTGGGCTGGGGCCTGCTCTGGATCGCGGTCGCGCTTCTGGTCACCGGACTGGTTCTGGTGCGGGTGGAGGTCGGCGGACTGCGACTGGGGATTGATGACTCATTCGCAAGATCGGTACTCTTCTGGGTTCATGCGACAAGTCCGCTGATCGCGATCTGGCTGTTCATTCTTCATCGGCTGGTCGGGCCGCGATTGCGATGGCGGGTCGGTGTGGCTTGGTCCGGTGGCGGGGTCGCGCTCGCCGCGTGGCTGCTATTCGCATTCGGCTCTCCGGTGGAGAGACCAGCGGCGGATGCCAAGCTGGTCGCGATGGCAGTTTCGAGCAATGCGGACTTCGCGCCGTCGCTGCTGGAGACGGCGAATGACGGCTTCATTCCTCCGGCGCATCTCTTGGGAGACGATCACTGCATCAGTTGCCACGCCGATGCGCACGCTCAGTGGGCTGACTCGGTGCACGCGCGGAGTTCATTCAATAATCCGGTCTACGCCTTCAGCGTGCGGAACACCAGGCAGGCGATGATCGATCGTTTTGGGTCCGTGGAAATCAGCCGGTTCTGCGCTGGATGTCATGATCCGGCGATTCTGATGACCGGCGCGTGGAGCGAGGATCGATGGACCGATCCGGCTCTGGCTGACGTCGTTTCCGTCGACCCACTGGGAAGCGCCAGCATCGGTTGCATCGTCTGCCATGGGATCGAAGATGTCTCGACTTTGGGAAACGCGTCCTACACCTTCCGTGATCCGCCGCGGTACCCGTTTGCGTTCAGCGATTCCGCGTTCTTCAAGTGGGTCAATCGGCAGCTCATTCTCGCCAAGCCAGATTTTCACAAGCGGACTTTTCTGAAGCCCGTTCACCAGACCGCCGAATTCTGCGGGGCGTGTCACAAGGTCTTTCTGCCTGAGACGCTCAATGGATACAAGTGGCTCGCGGGGCAGAATCACTACGACACTTGGCGTCTCTCTGGAGTCTCGGGGCGGGGGATTGGTTCGTGGTACTGGCCGGCGAAGATCAGCGACGATTGCAACGACTGCCATATGCCGCTGGTCCCGGGCGATACGGTCTCTGCCAAGGATCGTGATCAATCGGGCCGCGACACGGTCCACGATCACGGGTTCCATGCTGGAAATCCCGCCCTGGTCGCCATCGAGTCGGCTCTGGGCCGAGGTGATCAGGCGAGGGCGGATCGCGTGCTCGATGCCTGTTCGAGATTCAACGAAGGCGTGGTCCGACTTGATCTGATCGGTCTTCGCTCGGACGGACGGATCGACGGGGCGTTTCGTGGACCGATCGGAATGGAGTCGGTCGCGGTCACGCCGGGTGAAACGGTTCTTCTCGAGGTGGTGGTTCGAACCCTTGGTCTCGGTCATCCGCTGACCCAAGGAACGGCCGACAGCAACGAAGTCTGGATCGACCTCGAGGTCGGGATCCGAACTTCTACCGAGGCGGCGACGAGAATGCTCGCGCGAAGTGGGGCGATCGACGACTCCGGCCGGGTCGATCCGTGGGCGAAGTTCCTCGACGTTTGGTTGCTTGATCAGGCGGGGAATCGAATCGAACAACGCAATCCCGAAGACATCTTCGTTCCGCTCTACAACCATCAGGTCCCTCCGGGTGCGGCCGACTTGACGCACTATCGCATCACGATTCCGACCGGCGCGGAGGGCGTTCTGGAGGTTCGTGGACGGCTGCGCTATCGCAAGTTCAACGCCACGCTGATGGGTCATGCGTTCGGAGTCGCAGGTCCGGAGCTGGTCAGATCGCTCCCGATCCTCGATCTTGCGGAGACCACGATTCAGATTCCCATCGGTGACGGCGATGGCAACGATGCATCGACGACGCTCGAAGCCCCCGAATGGCAGCGATGGAATGACTACGGGATCGGATTGGTTCGTTCGTCCACGGGTGGCGGGGTGGCCAAGGGCCAACTCGCGCAGGCGACCGAGGCGTTCGCCGCGGTGGAGCGACTGGGATTCGCCGATGGAGCGTTGAATCAAGCCAGAGCCATGATTCGCGAGGGTCGCATCGATGATGCGGCGGTGGCGTTGGGGCGAGCGGCGGAGAATCCGGAGTTGAAGTGGCCCTGGGCGGTTGATTGGCAGGCTTCGGCGATCGCCCGAGAGAACGGCGATTTCGATGAAGCGATCCGGCGACTCGAACGCATCATCGCCTGTGGTTACCCGGTGGCTGTGGAGCGGGGATACGACTTCGGCCTCGATGAACGAGTCTGGATCGAACTTGCCACGGTCCGTTTCGAGCGTGCTCGTCGGTTCGACTCGGACGCGGCGTACACCGAGGCCCTGACCGAAGCCGAGTCCGCAATCGCGAGGGCGCTCCAGCTCAATCCGCAAGTGGCCCAGACCTGGTTCCTCGCGGCGAGGATTCGCGCGGCCGCAGGAGACGAGGCGGCCGCCGCCGCCGCCGAGCGGAATTTTGAGCTCCTCCGGCCCGACAACAACGCCCGAGACGCGGTGATCCGTCTCGCTCGGAGCCGTTCGGAGATTGCCGATCATGCGGCGGAGCCGCTGGCCATCTACGACCTCCGGTCGGAGGTGCGGCCATGACCGATGAACGCGGCGAGCAACAACCTGACCGAGACGCGATCATCGGCGTGGTCTTCCGACGCAGCATTTGGATCGGAGGCCTCGGTGCCGCCGCCATCGGCGGGATCCTGCTGACTCGTTCCTTGCTCGCGCCGGGCTCCTCTCGGACGGTCGATGAGTCGATCGTCGAGGCGCCTCGCATCGATCTTGAGCCGGCACCAGAGGTGACGGACGTGGCGATGGCGTTCACCGACATGGCGGATGCCTGGGGCGTTGATTTCGAACGGGACGATGGTGCCAGAGGTGAGAAACTGCTTCCCGAAACCGTCGGGGGCGGGGTCGCGATCGTCGATCTCAACGGAGATGGGCGGCCCGAACTAGTCTTCATTGACGGTGGTGACCTTGCCGACACCACGCCCGGAGAACGGGTGGTCATCTACGCCAATCGGCTCGACGCTTCCGGTGAAACCACCTTCGATCGAGTCGAAGACGCCGTTCCCTTGATTCCTGGACATGGGATGGGGATCGCAGCCGGCGATGTCGATGGTGACCGCGATGTGGATCTCTACATCTCGATGGTCGGCCGGGATCGACTTCTTCTGAACGAGTCGAACAACGATCAAATCCGATTCCGAGACGGATCCGACGAATTCGGTCTTTCGGATGACGAGTCATGGAGTACGGCTGTCGGATTCGGCGACTTCGACGGCGACTCTGATCTCGATCTGGTGGGCCTGCGTTATGTCGACTGGTCTCCAGACATCGACGCCGCGGTCGATTTTCGGCTCGACGGCATCGGCCGTGCGTATGGTCCACCGACCGGATTCGCCGGCACCAGACCGTTCCTGCTGCTCAACGACATGACCGAGGGCCGGAGGCGTCTCGTGGAAGTCGGCGGAGAACGAGGATTGACGCAATTGAATCCCGAGACCGATTCCGATGAGGGAAAAGGGCTTGGCTTGGCCATTATTGATCTCGATGATGACGGCGATCTCGATCTGATCGGGGCCAACGACACCACGCCAAATGCCGTCTGGTTCAACGACGGAACCGGGAACTTCGAGGAACGCGGGCGGCGAGTGGGCGTGGCATTCGATCGATCGGGTTCGGCCACCGGGGCCATGGGCATCGACGTGGCCAATCGGGCCGCGCGGGGCGGCGTCGACCTATTGGTTGCGATCGGCAACTTCGCCAACGAACCGAGTTCGCTCTTCGTTCGAAGGGCGGGGGAATCGGCGTTCTTCGACGACGCCGCCGGCGAGGGGCTCTCGGGGCCGAGCCGGCGGTCGCTCACCTTCGGCTTGTTGTTCACGGACCTCGATCTCGATGGGATTGAAGACCTGGTTCAGGCGAACGGGCATCTCGAAGAGGAGATTCAACGAGTCCAGTCAAGCCAGCGATACCGGCAGGCCGCGCAGGTCTTTCGAGGCATCACATCCGCCGAAGGCGTTGGCTTCCGCGAGGTCCCTGCGGATGCAACCGGTGATCTGGCAAGACCGGTCGTTGGACGTGGGCTCGCGTCAGGCGACCTCGACCTTGATGGCGATCTCGACCTGGTGATCACGCAGGTCGCCGGGCCGCCTCTGGTCCTTCGCAACGACGCGAGCGGATTCGAGTCGGTTCAAGTCAGACTCGACGGACCGGATGGCAACCCTCGCGGTATTGGCGCGGTACTCACCGCGACGGTGGGTGATCGCAGAATGATCCGCCGGATCATGCCGACGCGGTCCTACCTCTCGCAGGTCGAACCGGTGGCGGTCTTTGGGCTTGGCAACGCCAAGGCGATCGATCGGCTCGAGATCCGTTGGCCGGATGGTGAGATCACGTCGGTGGAAGGACCGATCGAATCAGGTCGCCACCGCTTCGCTCGATGACCATGCCGAAACGTGTTTCGGTCGTCACCATTTCGACCATGCCGACCATGACGAGAATGACAAGAA
>CALFOM010000088.1 GCA_937919685.1 uncultured Phycisphaera sp. | reverse complement strand
AGCACGACGCCGGATGCTTCCGGCGGTCGCGAGAAAAAGCGAGGAGACGGCGGAGCCGTCCCCGCAGCGATCAAGAAACAGGGCCGCCCCTTCGGACGGCCCTGAAAATCGGGCTGACAGGATTTGAACCTGCGACTTCCACACCCCCAGTGTGGCGCGCTACCAAGCTGCGCTACAGCCCGCGATCAAGTTGTCTGCCGAACTAGTGCCGAGCTGCACGAATTCGACCGGAAGCGGACAGGGTGGGATTCGAACCCACGGTACAGATAAATCCGTACACGGCATTTCCAATGCCGCTCCTTCAGCCGCTCGGACACCTGTCCGGAACGCAGTATTGTATCCGCATGACCGCCATCGACAAGCCCGAGAATTCCTCGACGAACCCTGAAGGCACGCCCCACGAAGAAGATCCTGCGATCAGTGCCCCCCAAGACTCTTCCGGCGTCCGATACGGAGATGCAGCCCCTCAGAAACGGACGAAACAGCAGGGGCAAAAAGTGAAAAAACCCCATACCGGGCCAATCCTGCCTCCGGGCCTGGTGATCGTCGATAAGCCCATCGGCATGACCTCGATGACGGTGGTGGCGATCGTTCGCCGCAAGGCGGGCATCAAGGCCGGACATGCCGGAACCCTTGATCCCCTCGCCACAGGCGTGCTGGTGGTCGGCATCGGTGCTGCCACGAAGTCCCTCGACCGATTCATGAGGACTCGCAAGGCCTATCGCACCGAAATCGATCTCTCGGCCTTCACCGCCACCGACGATCGGGAAGGTGAACTCGAACCCGTCGAGGTCGAATCGCCCCCCACCGCCGAGGAGATCACGACGGCCTTGGACGAACGGTTCACCGGCGTCTTTCCCCAATTGCCGCCAAATTTCAGTGCGAAAAAAATCGACGGCCGACGCGCCTACGCCACCGCCCGACGCGGAGAGACGCCTCGACTTGAACCAAGGCCAGTCGAAGTCCATGAGATCACCTTGGTCGGGTACGACTGGCCGATCGCGATCGTCGAAGTCACTTGTGAGAAGGGGTTTTACGTTCGGAGCCTCGCCCGGGATCTCGGAAAGGCGCTCGGCACCGGCGGACACTGCGCCTCGATCCGAAGGACCTCAGTCGGGCCCTTCACCATCGACGAGGCGACCGACCCGGATCAACTCGAAGACCCGCTTCCGATCGACGCCGTGCTTCCTTTGCCTGAGGCACTGGCACGACTCGAGCCCTAAATTTCATGCGAGGCTCAGACCGACTCGGAGGCGTCGGCGGCGATCGAGGACTTCGAGTCCCCTTCCCCCGAGGAATCCGCGGCCTTCTGTCGTCGATCGGCGAAGTGGACATGAATCAGAAGCAGGGTCATACCCAGTAGAAGGAGCACGTCCGCGACATTGAAGACCCACGGAAAGACCTCCGTCGTACCACCAGGCCAGGCCAGGCCGAACGGCAACTCCCATCGCGGCATCATGTGCAGGAAGTCACGGACCGCTCCGATCACGACGCGGTCGTAGAGATTCCCAAGGCCACCGGCGAGAATCAGACCGATCGCGACGTGGGCAAGATGTGATCGTGCCTGCGTCCACCACCCAAACACCGCGACCGCGACTGCGACCGCCATCAGTGTGAACCCAACAAAGATGGCCCGCCGACCCTGCCCGATTCCGAAGACCGCGCCGCGATTGAGAACGAGGTGGAAGTCGAGCAGATCCCCGGTCACCACGCGTTGACCTTCGTGCCAGGGAACGGTGAAGGCTCCGGTGACGACCTCGTCGTAATCGAGAACCACCGGCTCTCCGGCGACCGCTGCGAACGACCAAGATTTGGTTGCCAAGTCGAGCCAAAGTCCGACGATCAGCACCAACAACAGCGTCGTCCAAGCGAGAGCCGATCGCCTCGCGGGCTGCGTGGTCACGTCATGGTGATCAAGAATGGTCACGGGGTACTCGATGTCATCATTGGTACTTCACTGATCGACCGTGGACCATCCGCGGTGACTCGGCATGACAAAATACCCATCCGGTCCATCCGGTCCATCCGATGCATCCGATGCATCCGATGCATCCTCGATTCGAGTTCTTTTTCGGAGACCAAAGCCGAAGTCGCCGAACGATCTCCGAAACGAGATCAATCCGTGGTGCGATTCCGCTCGGCGATGCGGGCAGCCTCGATGGTGTACTTGGCCCAGGGCTTGGCCTGCAGACGTGCTTTTGGAATCGGTTCTCCGGTCGACTGACAGACGCCGTAGATCCGCGTGGCAATCCGGTCGAGCGCGGAATCGATTTCGAAAATCAACTCCCGCTCCGTTGCGGCCATTCCGAGCGTGAAATCCTGCTCGAATGCATCGGTCCCGATATCCGCCATGTGAATCGGCATGCTGGACAAATTGCCGCTCGAGGATCTGAGCGCTTCGGTTTCGAGGCCCGAAACCATACCGACGATGTGCCTTCGTTTCACAAGAAGCAGCGACTTGTACGCCGTGAGTTCCCGTTTCGTGAGATGCGTCTTGATCTTCGCCATATCGGTGACCTCGGCCGTCTTGACCGTCTCGGGCACCGCCTTCAAACGAGTTTTCTTCTTGACGACGATTCCCTTGGTCGAGATTGACCGAACCCGGCGACCGTTAATAACCACGTACCCCTCGGAGTCCGTTTCGGCACCTGCCGCCGCGGCTGCGACGGACCGGGGATTCGCGAAATTGATCTTCCGCCGAGGCGTCTTCTTTCCGACCGGCCCGGTCTTCTTGACCGTCTTTCGGGAGGAAACAACCGTGGGGGCGACTCGCCGATCCGTCTTTTTCTTCTTGGCTACCGAAGTCGTACTCGCACCAGGAGTCGGCTTCTTGACGCCCGACTTCGCCGGCACCTTCTTGACCGAGGCCTTCTTGACCGAAGCCTTCGTCTTTGCCGGGACCGGAGCCGGAGCCGAAGCCGGCACCTTCTTGACCGAAGCCTTCTCGACTGGAGCCGAAGCTTTCTTCTTGGCCGGGG
>CALFOM010000087.1 GCA_937919685.1 uncultured Phycisphaera sp. | reverse complement strand
GTACGCGGTCCGAGCGACCCGCCCGATCTGAGGGAGGCGGTTGTTGAGGAGCCGGGGAGAGGCTTTCTTGGTCTTTTTGACGCCGCGCATCGCCGCGCGAAACCGGGAGAATGTACGGTGGCCGTCAAGCGGAGTGCCTCCTTGCGGAGAAGATTCGTTTTGCCACGTATGGTTCGACAGGACTGCACTGCACCCGGTCGGAGACGACATGTCCTCGTTCACCCATTTTGCGACTTCATGCCCCTACCTCGAACAGGTCCATGGCGCATTGCCTCGAATTCTTGGGAGCATCGATCTTGGCGAGGTCTCGCGGACTCATGGTCTCGCCGACCGTCGACGATGGGCCTGGCGGGTCTCCGACTTCTCGGATGCAACATGGCAGTCCTCGGCCGTGGGCCTGGCGGTCCTCGTGTCGTCGCGTCTCTTGCCCGATTGGCTTCCAGAGCACGCTGCGGTCGACGCGACGACATCCTTGGTCGACGGGCTCCGTCGTCTCATTCGGCGTGACGGGAGCCTAGAGGAGGCGTTTCCGCGCGAGCGAAGCTGGTGCGTGACGGCGCTGGGCGCATTGACCCTCGGCGAGGTGATGGCTCGACTGGATGATCGAATTTCAGATGACACGCGTCGAGCCTGGACGGTGGATCTCGATCGAATGACGAGATTCCTTGTCTCTGGAGACGAGTCGCACGGAGTGATCTCCAATCACCGGGCGACGGTGGCAGCGGCACTTATGCATGGTGCCGAGATCGGAGATGCTGGTCCTGCCAGAGCTCGGCATCTGTTGGAGTCGCTACTCGAGGCAGAGGGGAACCGTGGGTGGTGGCCAGAGTATGGCGGCTTCGATCCTGCCTACCAGACGCTTTGCATGCACTATCTGTCCTTGGCCCACCAGCGCCTCTCGGATTCCGACCCCTTAAAGGCCGATCTCAAAGATGCCATGAGCCGGGGTTTCGAGACGCTCGCTTGGTTCATGCATGGCGATGGTTCGTTCGGGGGTGCATATGGTCGTCGGGGAGGTCGTTTCCTCGTTCCGTCGGCCGCCGAGGTATTCGCCCGTGACGACCCGGCTGCTGCGGCTTTCGCCGGCACCACCCGCTCGGCGATCCAGCGCAGGCGGGTGGTGACGCTTGAGGCAGTTGCCGATGCGAATGCGCCGATCCTCCTGACCGCCTACTGCATCGCGGCAGCCAAGTTTGCGGATAGCGTCGCGGGTGAGGACGCAGAGATTTCTGCGCCTTCGGGCGAACGTGTCGTGGACTCGGTGTTTGTTCGCCGGGAAGGATCCTCTGGAGTTATTGTTGACCTCACGGACGGAACAGTCTGCAACTTCGATCGGACCGGCTGCGTCTGGACAGGGCCTCCTGCCGCACGAAATGCGCAGGGGGCGATGTTGGCGGCGAGCAAGGACCAACCTGGCGACTGGTCGCGGGAGGGGGATGATCTCCTCCTCGATGTGCAACTGGTCGACTTCGATCGCCGGCTTCCCGGGTCCGTATCGCTTGCATTGCTGCGTATTCTTGGTGCAACACTATTCGCGTCACCGGTACTCGCAAGGCTTTGCAAGAACTGGATTGTTCGGCTTGCCTTCACATCAACCGGAAGGACCCGTGGTGGCTGGATGCGGCGGATTAACGGTCTTTCCGGACGGGTGGAGGATTCGCGTATCGATTTGCCGGATGGATTCGAGGTCATCGATTCCGGGAAGGAGACTCTCCAACCGACTGCTTCACGTGGGTACTGGTCTCGGTCGGAGACTCTTCATTGATTCCACGATTCAGGCCACCGGTCGATTCTGGCGCACTGTTCGAGGTGCTCCGGCCCGGGCGGCGGGACGCGGTTCGTCGTTACGAGACCGCATTCGCAAGATCCGTCGGCATGCAGTACGCGGTCGCCTTCGGCTACGGTCGAACCGCGATCCGATGCTTCCTCGAATCGAACGAAATCTACGATCGAGAGGTCGTCTTGCCGTCGTACTCCTGTGTCGTGGTCGCCCATGCGGTCATGGCCAGCGGCAATCGGCCAGTCTTCGTCGACTCGAAACCCGATGACCCGAACATGGACCTCGATGTCGCGATCGAGGCGATCACAAAGGAGACCGCCGTTGTCATCCCGACGTCATTGTTCGGCCGTCCAGTCGATCTGCGGAAGATCCGTGAGATCAGGCGGCGCAGGCCTGATGTTCTTGTACTGCAGGACTGCTGCCACAGTTTCGGCGTCAGCGGCCACGGCCAGAGTGTTCAAGAAGAGGGTGACGCCGCGGTGTTCGCATTGAACTTCAGCAAGATCACGACTTCGGTCTTCGGCGGCATGTTGACAACGAATGACCCGGAGATGTTCCGGCGATTCCGGGATTGGCGTGAGGAGCATTGCACTCGATCCGGATTCCGACGTTCGATGCGCCGCCGCGCGTACGTGACGGCAGCGCTCCCGGTCTTCTGGTCACCGGTGTACGGGGTCACGAACTGGCTGATCAATTTGGGGATCCTCGACCGATTCGTGCGGTACTTCGATGAATCAACCATTGAGATGCCACCCGACCACCGCGAAGACATGTCTTGCTTCGAGGCCCAGGTTGGCCTTCGTTCGTTGCAACAGGTTCAGGATCGGATCGCCGAACGCCGGCAGGCAGCAGCGATCTATATTGAGAAGCTTGGTGAGTTCTTGGACATCGACCCAGGAGATTTGTCGGAGGCCACCTTCTCGCACTTCATCCTCCGCCATCCAGATCCAGCATCGTTCATCGAGGCAGGAAGGCGCCAGAGTGTTGAGTACGGGCGAATCGTCGACTATTCGATTCCAGATCTTCCGTCGTATCGCCGCCTCGGCCACGGCTCTTCCCCGTACGCGGTTGCCCATGCGAAATCGATGGTAAACCTGCCCGTCGCTGTATCCACTCGCGAGGCCGAGCGGATCGCAAGCGTCACGCTTGAGATTCTTCGAGCGCTCGACACCACGCGGTGAAGGGTCGTTCCTTGTTTTCCGAGTCGATGACCGCTCCACTGGTCTCGATCCACTTGCGAATGTCAGCCGCATCTAGGAATCGGGTGATCGGGCTCACCAGATTGGCTTCGGCGATCTCATGGCATGATGAGAAGCCGTCATCCTTGATGGAGACACTCGAACCGGGACTCAGAAGGCCGATGATGGGCGCCGAAATCAAGGCGATCGCTTTCCGCGCGTGACTTCCCATCGTGTTCCCGATCAATCGGGCCAGCCAGAGACCGATGCGAGTGATCGGTGACGTCTCCGTGTTGGAGTAGATGGCGATGTATCCACCCGGTCTCGTGACACGCACCAGTTCGAGAATGGCGGTCTGAGGTTCATCGCAGAGGCAAATGATCCCAACTGAAAGTACGGTGTCAAATGCATCGGCGTCGAAATCAAGACGTATGGCGTCGCCCTTGATGATGGTCCACCGATCGCTTCTCACGCGACGCTGAGTCGCGGATACGGCCTGTGAGCTTAGGTCGACTGCCGTTCCGGAGAAAAGGATCGGGTCCACGGCCTCCGATTCAAGAAACCGCTCGATCACCTCTACGTGAACGCCGTTTCCGCATCCGGCATCGAGTAGCCTGACGGTGTTCCCGGCACGCATCGATTCAAGGACGGGTTCGAGGAGCTCCTCGGCGATCTTGATCTTTGATTTAGGCAACGAAGTTGTATCATGCTTGGACCAGTGATCGTCCCACCGCCGCGCAGTTTTTGTTTGGTCGAATGTCATACTGGGCTCTTAAGAATCCTCGCGATCGGATCATCGCAACGTGCGGAATCTTAACGAATGAGGTGTTGATTCGTC
>CALFOM010000086.1 GCA_937919685.1 uncultured Phycisphaera sp. | reverse complement strand
TCTTGATCATCTTGATCATCTTGATCATGTTGATCATGTTGATCCGTGCGGGCCGGAGGCGACTCCCGGTGCTGCGGAGACGGTTCCTTGAGGCGTTGGGATGGGTCGCCCCGCGGATTCGAGTGGCCTTCAGCAGTTCAGGGCGACTAGCCGGGTTCGAGGTCTGACCATCAGACTCCTCGTTGCTCTGGAACGTCGCGACTCGAAAGTTGCTGTTCGCCTCGAGATCGAGGACACGCTGCCCTCAAGCGGATTTTGACGTGGATCGGCCCCCGAATTGAACCCTCAACCTTCAGATCCACCACAGAGGGATGTTCCGATGGAGGTGATCCCGAGACATGCGGCCCGAAGAATGCATGGCGAAACGTCCGGATACACACCAAATCAACGGAGATCGCCCAAAAACAAAACGAACCGAAAAAACTTGTTTGCGACAGACTTCTCCTCATGGTGGATGGGCTGGATCGGTGCCGGCCGGAATAGATACAACGAACCAAAGAGCACTCTCCTGGGGAGTCTCCCTCGCTGCCTCCGAGGGCGGCTCCTCTTTTTTATTCCTCTTTCATCGATGGCCGCGCCACGAGCCTGTCAAGGCGAGCCCGGGGCTCATCGTGCCGGGCGATCTGCCGTCGGAAGTCCGTCGAGCACGCCGCCGAACTGCTGAGCCGAGATCGTCTGCAGGACGTTGAGCACCGCCTCGGTCTTTGGATCAAAGGTCCGACCATCCGCCAAGATCGTGAACTTCCGATGCGTCCCTTCGAGTCGAAGGTCGACTTCGAGTTCACGCGGTCCGGGACCGTCTGCGGGCACGAATGACTTCTCCAGCCAACCTGCTTCCTTGATCGCCGCCGTGAGCGTCGACCTCGCCTCGGTCGTGAAAGTCAACCGAACCGGCGTCTCGTATTCAAGTGCCGGCTGCCCACCGCCGAATCGAAAGGCGCCGTCCGAATCCCACTTGTAAAGCGCGTACCGCTTCGCAGTACCGTCTGCATCGAGCAGCCACATGTTGATCGCGGGCTGATTCGGCTCGCCCGGCGCTCCGGCCACCGAACCCCGTCCGACGCATCCGACCGATGACATGGCGGACATCAGGATCGCCAAGGCTCCAGAAGCCATGAGGATCGCAGCGCCACGGTGCAAAGGACGGTGACTCGACGTGTTTCCGCCGACACAGGATCTCCGAGACGCGATCATGAAGGATCCTTAATTGTCTGTGCGCTTGTCTGTGCGGGTGTCTTCTCGTCGCGGTAGCGGCTCCACGGATCCGGTCCGAAGTCGTATCGTTCCGGAAACCGAATCGAGTCGTCCGGCGGGACGTCCCAGGCCCAGGCCAGCGCGGCCATCCGTCGCATCGCCGTCCTCATCTGGGGATCCTCGACATCGAAGGTCGACGCATCCTCTGGGCTGGCATTTTTCGGAATCTCAAATCGCCGGACGATGGTCCAGTCACGGCCTCCACGCTGGAGCTGCAGAATCTGGATCACCTCGTCGTCGCCGGGCTCAAGCAGTTCGAGATTGCCCGCGTAGTTGCCCGCGGAGGGAGAGCCGAAACCGAGGACGTCAATCTCCTTCCAGAGTTCCACCAACTGGGTTCGGTAGAGATGGCGCGTCATTCCCGGCCGATCGTCGATACCCAGGTTCGCGCCAACGTCGGATCGGAGGACACCATCCGGCAGGACGATCGCCCGAGCCGGCCGAAGCTGCACGGGCCATGCTCCCGGGTCTCTCTTGATGCGAATTCCCAAATCCTCTCCCACGATTACCGAGGCATCGATGATGGAATCCTCGGGCGACCCATCCGACTCCACTCGGGACGGGTCGCCCGTGCAACCCGCCGCTGCGATGATCGAAAGTCCGCCGGCCAGAAGGAACATGAGAATTCGTCGAAGACTGGATGTCATGTGTGAAAACTAGCAGGCTCTCGGACGGCCCGCCCGGTGGCCTGACGGGGTACTCTCCTCGAATCATGCGAACGAGCATCAACTGGCTGAACGACTATCTGGATCCTGCCCTCGACGCCCAGACTCAGGCCGACCTCCTCACCGCCGCCGGATTCCCCTACGACGGCGAGGATGTGGCGGAGAACGGCGAGGCCTGGCAGGAGATCGAGACCACGAGCAATCGCGGTGACTGCCTCTGCCATTTTGGGCTGGCCAGAGAGGCCGCGCTTCTCGGCGGCTCCCGCCTGAAGACCCCCAAGGTCTCGCTTCCTCGGGGTGGCCCGCCGATCTCGGAATCGATCGAAATCCGAAACACCGAACCCGACCGCTGCCCCCTTTACACGGCGCGGGTGATCCGCGGCGTCAAGGTTGGCCCAAGCCCAGAGTGGCTTCAGCGACGATTGATCGCCATCGGATTGGTGCCTCGAAACAATCTTGTGGACGCGACCAACTTCGTCCTCTTCGAGTACGGCCAGCCCACTCATGTCTTCGATCTGGACACACTGCGCGGAGGACGGATCGAGATTCGTGCCGCTTTCGCCGGGGAGTCCTTCCTTCCGATCGGCGAGGGCGCGGAATCCATCAAACTGGTTCCGGAGGATCTCGTGATCGCCGACGCCCAACGAGCGATCGCCATGGCCGGCGTGAAGGGTGGCGCCGAGACCTCGGTGACGGACGGCACGACGAACATTCTGCTGGAGGCCGCGACCTTTGATCCGGTTGGTGTTCGAAACACCTCTCGAAGGCATCGCATCGCCAGCGATTCCTCCTACCGATTCGAACGGGGTGTCCATCCCGCGGAGATCTCGGTCGCGACGGACCGACTGGCCTCGCTGATACTCGAACTCGCCGGCGGCGAACTCTGCGACGGCATCGTCGCGGACGGCCAGCCGATTCCGAAGGCTCGCTCGGTCTCGATGCGACCGGCTCGATGCCGCGCCGTACTCGGCATCGACATTTCCGACGAAGAGATCATTCGACTCCTCGACGGGCTCGGCTTTGCACCGATCGCCGTCGACGATGACATCCAATGCACCATCCCGCCGCGACGCCTCGACATCAGCCGCGAGGCCGATCTGATCGAAGAGATCGCCAGGACTCACGGCCTTGACGCCCTTCCGATCAACGAGACCATCCGGATCCGAGCCGTCGCGCCGAAACCCGTGGACGAGGGGTTGAACGCGGTTCGCGAGATGCTCGTCGGCGCCGGTTTCCACGAAACCGTCACGCATACGCTGATCGGACCCGACGCTGCGGCGGCATTTCTCAAGACCGGCCATGCGGTGCTTAAGGTCGACGACGATCGCGCCGCGGCCGAGCCGGTACTTCGGCCGAGCCTCGTTCCGAGCCTCCTTCGGGTAGCGAAGCACAACCACGACCTCGGAACGGGCAACGTACGACTCTTCGAAACCGCCTCGGTCTTCGCTCAATGCGACGGCGTGCATCGCGAGCGACGATTGCTTGGCCTGCTCGTCGACCCCCCGCTCACCGTTGGCTCCCGAGACGATGCGTCGCTCGGACAATCGGCATTCGGCATTCTGCGGACGACCATCGATCGAATCGTCAGGATCATCGGTGGTGGCAACGTCGAGATCGACGGATCCGTGGCCATCGAGGGTTTCACCGCTTCCGGCGAGATCCGAGTGGACGGTCGCCTGATCGGCACGCTTGGGGTGATCGATCCAGCCATCGCCCAACGGCACGGACATGATCGGCCTCTGGTCGCTGCGGAAATCGAACTCGCACCCGAGGGAGTCGCCGAGGCGTTGTCGACTTGGCCGCCCGAAAGTACCGCCGCCGCTCTCGCCGCGTTCCCTTCAATCGACCGGGACCTCACGGTTCTGGTCGACGAGCCAGTGAATTGGGCGGAGATCGAAGGAGCGATCCGCGCTGGAACTCCGGAACTTCTGGAATCGACGGAATTCGTGACCGTCTTCCGCGGCGCGAAACTTCCGGCAGGCCGCAAGGCGATCACCCTTCGCCTACGGTTTCGTGCTCCTGATCGAACGCTTCGGCACGAAGAAGTCGATCCTCAGATGACAACCATCACCGCGATACTGGCCGACGCCGTCAAAGGCGAAACCCGGCAATGAGCGAATCCGACCGCCATTTCGCGAATCGGACACTCGACGAATTCACCGCCGACCTCGCTGCAAAGACGTCCGTGCCGGGTGGTGGTGCCGCCGCTGGGTCGATGCTGGCGCATGCCGCCGGGCTCGGTGGGATGGTGATCGCGTTTAGTCACGGCAAGAAGAAATTCGTCGACTTCGAATCGGACCTCGCCGAGGCCGCCGGCCGACTCGAACGAATTCGCGACGAGAGTCTGGAACTCGCCGATCTCGATGCCCAGGGCTTCAAGGCTCTTGCCGATCTCTGGCCGCTGGCGGAGGACGATCCCGTTCGCGTGCAAGCATGGCCAGCAGCGGTTCACGGCGCCCTTGCCGCACCACATCAACTCGTGCTCCGCGCCGCGGAGACGGTTCGGATCATCGAGCGATTGGTCGGCCGATCAAGCACCCTCCTCCGGAGCGATCTCGCCATCGCCGGCCGGCTGGCGGGATTCGCGGCGGAGGCCGCGGGTTGGAACGTCGACATGAATCTTAGCTCGCTCCGTGGGCTGGACGACGGCGCCCCGCTCGCGATCGCGATGGAGACCAAGACGCACGAAGCGATTCGCGCCGCGATCACCGGAGCCGCCGCGATCGATGCGGCCTGCAGGGCGGGCGGCCGAGCGACCATCTCGTCCTGATACGGCTAAGAGGTATGCTCTCTTTGAATCGGCATCCCGTACTCGTGAATGAGAATCCGACGCATGGCGGAATCGCACGACAGAATCGACATCGAGGGTCTCGAACAGTCTGCGAAGATCCCGCGGGGCAACGCCCATGCCGGTGACTCCGACCGACGCTTCATCATGATTTGGTTCCGTTGCTGCCATCAGTACGGCCGGTTGAGCCGAAATCCATCGGGGAGCCGATACGAAGGCAGATGCCCTCGGTGCGCCGCGAAAGTCTCCGCGGGGATCGGCCCCGGGGGTTCGACGCGGCGCATCTTCGAAGCACGTTGAGCCCCATCGTCGGGCCTCCAGCCCCATCCGGCCTCGGGTAGGGTGTCCCCCGATGGAACTTCTCCTCCTCTTCAGCATCGCCGCCACGATCGTGGTGATCCTCATGGTCCTCGCCACGATGCGTGAAGCGACCCGTCCAATGCGACGCACCATGGGTTGGGCGTTGGGCCGAGGCATGCCGACGGATCCAGGCGACGTCGACGCCCCTTTCGAATCCTGGGAGATCGATCGTCCCGGCGGCGTGCGACTCCCCGTTTGGGACGTTCCCGGCCACTTCGATGACGGTCCGATTCTGGTGATGATCCACGGATGGGGGCGGTCCCGTCTCACCTGGCTTCCGCATCTCGAAGACTGGCGTCGTCGGGGATCGCGGGTGGTCATGGTCGATCTGCGTGGTCACGGCGATGCCGAGCCCGACGGTGCCGGTCTTGGCGACACCGACGTGGAGGATCTGGTGACCCTGCTGGATCGGCTCGACGCCCCCGAAGAGAAGGCGATCATTGTGATCGGGCGAAGCCTCGGTGCCACCGTCGCCATCCTCGCCGCCGCCCAGACTGATCGAATCGATGGCGTGGTTGCGGTCGCACCCTACGAGACGCTCCGGGTGCCGCTCCGTCAGCGACTTCGCCTCCGTGGCCTCCCCTCGAGCTACGTGTCCTGGCTTGCGATTCAGGGACTTCGCATCATCCGACGCCACCCCCGATCCACCCGCGCTGCCGCGGCTCGAACCCAAATCCCGATCCTCGTCGTCCTCGGCGATGCCGACCCCATCAGTCCGCCGGGCGATGCCATCGCCATCGCGGAAGCAGCCCCCGAAGGACGCCGCGAGATCGTCGCTGGAGCCGGCCACGGCAATCACTGGGATCTTGCCCGCGAGCGACTCGATGCCGCGGTCGACCAGTTGATTCTCGATGCCTCGACGTCGCACGCCGAATCCATCGCGAAGACCTTGAAATTTCATAATGTTGATTGAGGCCCAGACACCGATCGAATCCCTGATTCTCAACCGTGACGAGCCCCTGAAATGAACGACGCTCCACCGAAAGGCGGAGCGTCGTTGATCATTCCATCGACTCGTCAGGCGTCGTCGCTCGACGATGGCCAGGCCGTTTTCAGCCGCCCACGTTGACCGGCGGCAGGAACCACTGACGATAGACCCATCCGAGATCATCACTGCTGAACTTCCAGACCGTCGGACCCACGAATCGTGCGAGTTCTTCCGGCTTGAGTTCCGTCATCAGATCGACCACCGCTTCGGTCATTTTTTCGGCACCATTGGCATCTTCGGGTCCGAACTCACCCTGTGCGTTGAGCATTCCGATCATCTGCTCGGCCATCTCACGACTCGACGCAAACTGCTCGACGACGTTGACGTAACCCCATCCGACGGCATCTCCCCCCGGCATTCGGTTCACCGAATCGGTGAAGATCTGCAAGTCGGAGATCGGATGGTCGACGGCTCCGGCGTTCAGACCGCGAATCACCTGCTCCGTGCCCTTGTCATTCCCGATGACCAGCCAATTGCCGGCGACGCACGCTCCCATGCCCTCGCCGGTCCACATCGTCTCACCGAGGAAGTCGCGAGGCTGAAGGTTCATCCCGGGACCGAGCATCGCCAACAGCGGCTGAACCTTCTGAGAATCGTTGGTCGGAATAATCACGGTGGTCCCACTGGCCGTGGTCAACACGTGAATCGCTGGTCCGAGTGATTCGAGAGCCGGCGTCACCATCGGCCCGAACTGATCAACCATGCCGTCCACCTCATCGCCACCCATGGGCATCGCCGCGGACATCTTGCTGACCAGGGGCATCAGACCCCTGAAGTTGAAGTTCATGCGGCCGTAGCCGATCGCTTCGTCACCGATCACTTTTGGCGGAGCCTGGCCCACCTTGTCCTGTTCGAGAAGCAAGCCCATGATTCCGCTCTTGTCGTCAGGTGCGAGGATCGAGGCCGTCAGGACCATCGAAGCCGTGGAGGGATCCTCCGGCATCGAGAGGCCGAAACCATACCCTCGGATGTCGCCGAACAACTCGCCGATCATCGGCTTCACCATGCCTGCGGGACCCATGAAGATCGGCGCGAGAAGGTCCTGCAACGGATCGGTCAGAAGTACTGCGTAGGC
This sequence comes from uncultured Phycisphaera sp., assembly GCA_937919685.1. GTDB lineage: Bacteria > Planctomycetota > Phycisphaerae > Phycisphaerales > SM1A02 > UBA12014. The sequence goes on along the minus strand of CALFOM010000086.1, from coordinate 1,629 downwards.
CTCAGCGCCGTCAAGCTGCTTGAGGGTCTTCGTCCAGTCGTCTGTCGAGGCAATCACCTTCGCATCGTCACCATCGAAGATCGCGAGCGCGTCGTCGACGGCGAGCAGATCGTTGGCCATGATGAAGCGCGGGCCGTCCTGAACCATGTACATGGTCGAGAAATCGGGGGCCATTTCTGATGGATCTCCCAGCATCATCATCATGTCATCCATCTGACCGAATTCGTCGGCGGGGTCCCCTTGGTCCGGCTCCCCGACTTGCGTGAGAACCATGACCTCTCGCCCGCGGATTTCCTTCGAATCAACATCGATCCCGTCGTCCTTCTTCCAGGCGTCGAGAAGCGAAGCCATCATCCTGTCCGCGTCCTTCGCGTTGGCCTCCCAATCGCCGTAGCCAAGCATGAATACCTTCGACTGCCCCGTCTCCTCATCGAGATCGCTGTAGAACGCGACGCCCAGATTCGCAGGCCATGACATCGTCTCGAGGTCCATCCCCGAAGCGGCGAGTTCCTTCATCATGTTGTCGCGGGCATTCTCGAATGCCTTCCCGAGCGTCTTCTGGACGGCCTCGGTCTTCCACAGACCTCCCAGGGGATTCCCATTGAACCGGTCGCACATGGTCTCGGTGGCGTCCGCGCCCATGATGAAAAAGGTTCCGACCGGGGCGATGTCCGCGATCGTGATGGTCTCGGCGGCAATGGCCGAGGCGGAGAACCCGCTGGTGACGAGTGCGGTGCTGAGCAGAAGATCACGCAGAGGTCGGCGAATCATTTTTGGTTTCCAGAAAGGGGAGAGACGGGAGATGTTCAGGAAAGGCGAACTGAGAATTTCTTTGGAATCTTCGAGGAGCAGTTTCAGAAGGGCTCAATCACCCGCGGTGCCGTCGTCAAGGATCGCCGGTCCACCGGAGAGGCTTCGAGTCGGAGGCTGATGGTAGATGTGCCCGCTATTCGGGTTGGATCGGTCGTAGGTGAACGCTTCGCGGTTCCGCACGAAGTCCTTCACGTATCGCGCCGGGATGGCGAAACCGAGGGCCTCGCCCCCGAGAATTCCCATATTGGTGATGCCGATCACTTCGCCCCGCGTGTTGAACAGCGGGCCCCCGCTGTTTCCGGGGTTGATCGGTGTGTCGGTCTGCACGTAGGTCAGCCCGCTGAAGTTCCGCTGCGTCGTCGAGATCACGCCCTGAGTAAGGGTGCGCTCCAGACCGAGCGGATTCCCGATCGCAAACACCGGTTGTCCAATGTCGAGCTTCTCCGCGCCTTGGACTGGTGCAAAGAGGAACTTTGCGCCGGTGGGATTAGTAATTCGAATCAAGGCGAGATCGAGATGGTTGTTGACGGCGACGATTTCGACGTCGTCGATGTCGGTCCGCTTGAGCGTCCCATCAGACTGCAGGAACCAAACTGTTGCCCGCAGCGCCGTCTCACCCTGCACGACATGTGCGTTGGTGATGGCATATCCGTCGGGCGAAATGATCACCCCGGAACCGAGACCACTCGGCGTCGAGACTTTGATCACCGCGGGGCCGAGAACCTTCGCGTGCTCCTCGGGGCTCAATTCGATGGGATCCACTGCGATCGAGAACAACGTCCCCGAATCCGCCGTCGTCGCGGTTGGGCCGGTCGC
>CALFOM010000085.1 GCA_937919685.1 uncultured Phycisphaera sp. | reverse complement strand
GTCGGATTCCCCGTCGGATTCCCCGTCGAATTGAACGATTGCGGCGGCCCAGAAGACGCTCGGTCAGGCGACGAGACCCTGATCGCGGATTCGATTCACCGCTGGCTGAAGATTTCTTCCGGGGCATGCGGTCGCAGCGCCGGGCCATTCGCGATGCGTGTAGACCTTCCGCTGGGGGATGCGATAGGCGGCTACAAGCGTCTTCAGGTGAATGGCCAACGCGTTGAGCTGGGCCGAAGTCGGGCGCTCAATCTCGAAGTTCCCCAGAACCAGCACGCCGATGTTCCCCTCGTTCCGATCCTTGACGTGCGCGCCCTGCCAGACCAGCGGGCGGCACGACCAGACCCGCCCCGATCGATCGATCGCGAAGTGGTAGCCGATGTCCGCCCAGCCGTTGTGGTTCACATGCCCGCGACGAATGGTCCGAAGTCGATCCTGGGCATCCCGGGAACGAGTGCTGGCGAGCGGAGAGGGAAGCCCGTCATGGTGCACGGTCACCGACCGAATGGGCGTCATCTGGTTCATCCCCTTGGAGTCGGGGAGCATGGTCGTCCACGATGTTCTCGCCGCCACATTGGCGAATCTCGGATCGACGACCGTGGCCGGAGCGATGCCCGGCCTCGGAATCACGCCGGCATTTCCTGTGGCCACGCTGGGCCAGTCCGGCTGGAGGGCTGACGAACTCCGAGTCGCGGTCGAGCAGGCGCTCAGGCCAGCCATCAACGCTCCACCCGACAAAAGGGTGCGAGCGACGCCGCCCAGAACACGACGACGTTGAAGATCACAACCCTCTGGGGCCTGATCTTCGTTTCGACGAGGTCTGGTCATCGGATGAACCTTCCTTGGCTGGGGAACGGGATCTCACGGCATCTCATCAAAATGGCATCAAGTGCATGACTCAAAATCGAGCGATCATCGACAGTCCGGCGAAAACGCGGGAACGCCCTGATCCTCCTCTTTCAAACGTCGAACACGAGGTGATTGTTCGGAACTTTCCGACCTGATGACCAAGTCATCGACCCCATTCTCGCGTCCGCTGCAGTATAGGTCGGGTACGCAGGGTCAAATGAGACGTTCGTACGGCCTGTAGGGTCGACGGAGTCAGCGGGTCCGGAGGATTTAAAGACCCACAGAGGAAGCTCTGCCCTCCGTTCTCGATACTCAGACGGTGGCCGAGGAGACGTATCTCGCCTGCTGATCCAAGTTCACGGGGAAGACACATCATGTTGTCAAAGGCGATCAAGACCCTTCCGCCAGGAAAGACGCTGGCTCGGCCACTTCGCCGGATCGGCCGACGAGGCATGCTGCTCTCGGCGGGCACGATTCTGGATGACCGAACGCTCCATCGCCTTGTCGCCATTGGGGGTTAGACGTGCGTGGATCGAAGTTCCGGGATCCGAGGGCATCGAGGAGTTCCTCCCCGTCGAACCCCGTCGAACTCGAAGACCGGAGGGACGACCTCGTAGATCACGCCGGTGCGACGATGCGGTCGCTGGCGAGTTCGCACCCCGACGCCATCAGCATGGACGACATCCATGACGGGATCGAAGCGATGGTCGCCGCGGCGCGAACGGCGCCGCGGCTCGCAAGACTGATTTCGGAAATCACCAGCGCCGACGACGAGGACACCAGACACGCCATCTCCGTCTGCCACCTTTGGATGCTCCTCGGCCTCCAACTGAGGTCATATCTCGCCACCGAGCGTCCGCTTCTCCCTCCGTCGAGAGCCTCCGATCTGGTGCCGCTGGCCCTCGGTGGCCTGATGCACGACATCGGCCGACTTCGAACACCCTGCGAAGAGAACCTCGAACATCCCGACCCCGAAGTGGAATCCGCCCCTTGCCTCGACGCTCGTCGCATCCTCGGAAAGGCCGTTCCCGCCTCGGTCGTCCGTGCCGCAGTCAATCACCATCGCTGGTTCAATGGCTTGGGTTTTCCGATCCAGCAAGACTTGAAACAACCAGAACCGGATCCCGATGAGATTCACGTCTTGGCACGAATTGTCGCCGTGGCCGACCATTTCGACCAACGACGCTGGAAACACTCGGAGGAGTCACGACTCGATTCGCTCGCTTGGATGTGTGACGCGGCCCGAGGAAATCGTTTCGATCCGGTCGTCCTCGCCGCACTGCCCATCGCCGTCCCTGCATCTCCAGCAGGATCGATGGTCCGGCTCTCCTCCGGAACGGAAGCCATGGTGCTTCATGCCGATGAACGAGATCCCCTGAGACCGGTGATCCGTGAAATCCTACGAGGAGAAAGCGGCGCGGAAATCGACCTGCGACTCAAGAAAAGGGTCCGGATCACCCACCATGACGAGTTCCGAATTCTCCCTCCCCAAGAGTGGCCGCCCCTGCTCCGGCCTTCCTTCCGCCAAGCGGCCTGAACCGTGACGAAAAGCCGCTCCAAGGTCGGATGGTTCGGCTCAAGATCCGCCTCTGAAGACCCATCCCAAAGCCAATCTACGGTAGAATCTCAGGGGCTCGGAAGCGACCTTTCGAGACACGGCCGAAGTGTCTTTCTCAACCTTCGATCGGTTCAAAACACCGTGTTTTTCGTTTTCGATTCCGGATTCCCCATAAGGAGAATCCGATCGACTTCGAGAATCGTTTCAGCGTCCTCGAGATCAGGTGAAGAACGGGAATGACCGACACCACGGAACCCGTCGATTCCGCAGCTGGAAACGGCGACGACTACACCAGTGATTCGATCCAGGTCCTCGAAGGACTGGAGGCGATTCGCAAGCGGCCCGGCATGTACGTCGGCGGCACTGGATTGGGTGCGCTTCATCATCTCGTGTACGAGTGCGTCGACAATGCGATCGACGAAGCCATGGCAGATTTTGCAACCCGCGTGGTCGTCCGACTCGGGGTCGATGGATCGTGCACGGTCACCGACGACGGCCGTGGCATGCCGACCGGCCCGATGAAGCATGACAATCCGAAGATCAACGGTCGCCCCGCGGTTGAAGTGATCCTCACCCAACTACATGCCGGCGGTAAGTTCGGCGACAACGCCTACAAGGTCTCGGGTGGACTCCACGGTGTCGGCATCAAGTGTGTCAATGCACTCTCCGAGTGGACTGAAGTCGAGGTCATCAAGGACGGACTGGTTCAGAGGATCCGTTTCTCGCGCGGTGAGGTCGATACCGAGCTGTACGTCGTCGAGGGCGTCAACGAGATTCTCGACATCCCCGCCGGCCGCAACGGCACCCGCATCTCCTTCAAGCCCGACTCTCAGATTTTCAACGACACTGAGTTTCGCTTTGAGACGCTGCAGCATCGGCTTCGCGAACTCTCCTTCCTCAACTCAGGTGTGGTCATCCGCCTCATCGACGAACGCGTCGACGCGTCCGGTCGGATCCGGGAAGAGAAGTATCACGACGAACGCGGATTGCTTGCGTACGTCGCGCACCTCAACTCCAGCAAGCGGACCGAGAGTTCGATCATCTACCTCACCGCGAGCGACGAGTCGCAGAAGATCAAGGCCGAGGTCGCGATGCAGTACACCGATGCGACCTCGGAGAATCTTCTTGCCTTCGGCAACAACATCTTCAATCCAGACGGCGGCACCCACGTCTCGGGATTCAAGACGGCGTTGACCAGGACCATCAACGGGTACGCGAAGCGGAACAACCTGCTGAAGGATCTCACGCCAACCGGCGATGACCTGCGGGAAGGCCTAACCGCAATCATCAGCGTCAAGATCGGGGATCCGCAGTTCAACAACCAGACGAAGGAGAAACTCCTCAATCAGGAGGCAGAGTCCTTTGTCAGTCAGTTGGTCGGCGAGGGCCTCGGCGCCTGGCTTGAAGAACATCCGGGCGAAGCGAAGCTGATCGCGATGAAGGCGTCCCTCGCGGCACAGGCTCGCGAGGCCGCCCGCAAGGCTCGCGAGTTGATCAAACGCAAGGGCGCCCTCGACTCCGGCGGCATGCCCCACAAGCTCGCCGATTGCTCCAGCAACAAGGTCGACGAGACCGAAATCTTCCTCGTGGAAGGTGACTCCGCGGGCGGAAGCGCCAAGGGCGGCCGGGATCACGTGAATCAGGCGATCCTCCCGCTTCGCGGAAAGCTCCTCAACGTCGAGAAGGCGAGGCTCGACAAGGTCCTCGGCTTCGAGGAGATCCGGATCCTCATCCAGGCGCTGCAGTGCGGAATCGGCGAGGACTTCGACGTCAGCAAACTGCGATACGGCCGAATCATCATCATGACCGATGCCGATGTGGATGGTTCGCACATCCGCACCCTGCTGCTGACGTTCTTCTTCCGACAGATGTCCGAACTTGTGCGTCGTGGCCATGTCTACATCGCGCAACCGCCGCTCTACCAGCTCTCCCGTGGCAAAAAGTCCACCTATGTGCTCAATGACCGTCGAATGAATGACGTACTCATGGATCAAGCGATGGAGCACGCCGCATTCGTGGTCCGGAACGACGACGGCAGCATCCGATCCAAGCTCGAAGGCGATGAGGCGCGTCGAATCCTCCGCCGCCTGGAACGCCTCGACGAACTCACCACCGTCTCACAACGCCGTGGCATCCTCTTCACCGATCTTCTCGCAGCTCGGCATCGAGACCCTCAAGGCAGCGATCGGCTTCCGCACTTCCACCTCAGGTGGCAGGGCGGCGAACGGCTCTGCTGGAGCGAAGCGGAAGCGATGGAGACCATCGCAGCCAAGAATCTCATCCTGGACTCGACGGTTGATCCGGAAGCGGTGACGGCGCCGGACCCGACGCTGGTCGCCACCATCTGGGAACTTCATGAGAATCGCGAGATCGACCGGATCATCATCGAACTTGCCGATGTGGACGTCTCGATCGACGACTGGGCACTCATGCAGGAAGAGGCGGTCACCGGCGAACGACTTCCGACTCGATACGGCTGGCTGGTGTCTAACCCCAAGAAGGAGAGCGGCGACGAGATCGTCGAAGCCGTCAACATCCCCGCGATCATCCACACGATGCAGGATGTCGGACGCCGCGGTTGCGAAGTAAAACGATTCAAGGGCCTGGGCGAAATGGAAGCCCTGCAACTCTGGGAGACCACCATGGACCCCACCAAGAGAACGCTTCTTCGAGTCAGTTGGGATGCGGCCAGCGAAGCCGACAACCTCTTCGCCACCCTGATGGGAGAGAACGTGGAAGCCCGACGGAACTACATCGAGGCCCACGCGCTCGAAGTCAAGAACCTCGACATCTGATTCCGGCCATCCACGTGATCAGTCACGCCGATCATCGAATGCGGCTTTTTCTCGCGAATTTGCATGGCCGGCAACTAAAATCGTTGGTGCAACGGCATCAACGGATTGTGGCCGCTGCGCACTTCGACATCCCAACACGGAGAAAAACATGGCCAATACCCAAACCACCTCGAAGCGAGTTCTCATCGTGACGGGGGCGATTCTGACCAGCCTCGCCGTCGCCTCCGTTTCCTTCGCCGTCGACGACGAGCTCTGCGATCTCGAAGCCGTCGTCAATCCCGTCACCTTCCCGCCGACCGGCCCTGACAATCTTCCCAACTGGGTCACTCAGTACAACAAGTCCACGTTTCTTCTCGATGGTCGCAACCCTCTCGGTCGCAATCTCGGCGCACCGAGGGCGATCGTCACCGAGCAGGACGACTCGGTCTGGGACAAGCTCGTCCACTTCGGCGAGACCGACGGGATCACCGTTCAGATGATCGATCCGGACACGGGCGAGGTCATGCCGTACCACATCGCCAATCCAGTGCTGGTGGTGACGCTCAGCACCAATTCCCCGAGCAGTTTCGCCCCCAACCCCGGACTGGGTTCCATCTGGGACGGTTACCTACCCGTCACCCCTTTTCCTGACGTGCCTGACGCGGACGAGGTCGTCTTCCGTCCCTACTACGTCAACTCCGAGGACGGGTCATTCAACAACTGGATGGCCGCACACAAGGTGATTGGCCATACTTCCGATGGATTCGTGTTCGCCCCAGGGACCCCTCTGGACTACATCAGAAACGTGCTCGGACTCAGGACGTGTCTCAACCCGAACAGCAGTCCGAACGCTTCGGCCAGCGCCTGCATCATCGCGAATTCCAGTGGCGTGACCGGCGTGGGAATGCCGTTCATGTTTGCGGCTTCTGGCACCGAATCCTTCGACAATCCCTACGAGACCCTGCCGGGAGCAGTTGACTGCGTACAGCCCGCGGTCGCCCAGTGGTGGAAGCAGGAGTTGTTCGTGTTCGTCGCCGATCGCGACGCGTTTATTCGTCCCTCCTTCAATCCGTCCCTCCGCACGACGACCCGGGGTCTCCCCACCGACAACGGGCGACCGATCTGGGACGCCAGCAACGGCACCTATCGCGCCCCGCTCTCCAACGAAAGCCTGTACGGCTCCTACCAGGCGGCTACCGAGGATTTTTTTGGCTTCACGACGATGGGATTCGGGTGCCCTCAAGACACCGACCCTTGTGCCCCGGGCTCCTGCGCGAAGGCCCCAACCCCATATTTCGGCACCGCTGGCTTCGAAGATTGGCTGGTTCAGTGGAAGCGAAACAGTTGGACCGTGGGTGGAAACCGTCCGAGCAACGAACAAGTGGCGGAAATGGCGACGCCGTCGGGATTTCCCTTCAGCGGCCTCGGACTCACCCTCAACTGGACGGAATTCGAGCCGGAAGCAACCGATTTCATACCGGGCGACCTGCGCGGCCCGTTCGGGGCCCTCAGCGAGCTGATCCACGCCACAACGAAACCGATGTTCCTGGTGAAGGTCCTCAATCCCAACCAGTACTACGCGGCGCCGCTCGCTCACGAGGTGCCGTGGTGCGAAACCTGCCCCGGCGACCTCAACCGTGACGGAGCGGTGAATGCGACGGACCTCGGAATCATGCTCACGAACTGGGGCGACCTCGGCCAGTGCTTCAATCTCGACTTCTCATCCCCGAGCGTCGATGCCGGTGATCTCGGCGTCTTGTTCGCGAACTGGGGGGCCTGCCCGGAATGGCCGCTTCCGGATCTCCTTCCGCTTGACTGCGAGTGATACCGTCGCGGAATCCCCTTGAAGATCGAACCTGAAAACGGCACCGCCCCGTGGAAGCATCGCTTCCGCGGGGTGGTTTCTTTCCAACGGGATGAAGCGAAGGGGCGGATCAGGCTTCGGCGATCGCCGTCGCGCGGAGAATGCAGGAATCGCATCTTCCGCACGGCTCGCCAGCGTTCCCCGGGTCGTAGCAACTGAAAGTTCGCTCGACCGGAACGCCTTCGATCCAGCGTCGATCTCTCGCCGACGACACTTGATCCGAGACCCAACAGGTCCCGATGTGATCATCGATCTGGATTCACCAAGGGTTCATCAAGTCGGTGGTCGATCGACTTGAGAATCTCAATTCCAAGAGATGATGAAAAACGAACGGCGCTCTCCGCATCGATGTGTGAGGCGTCGTAGTTCCGAAGCGGCCGATCTGTTTCCGGCGAAAGCCAGGCCCCTCCATTGGTCTCGATGACCGCGCGCAGGCGATCCCAGTCAATCGGCCACAGTTCGTCCTCCCGTCGCGCAACCTGCATGCTGGTTGGATTCCGAAACCCCAGTACGAGAATGCCGGAATCCGCCCATTCTCCAATCGTGCCGAGAAAATCGTCGAAGACCGTTTCGTCGACAGGTCGTTTTCCCGCTTTCTCCTCCAGCGACTGCAGCCATGAGCGCTCCGCGTCTGGTACCAGACGATCCGAAGCAACCCACCCGTCTTCATGGAAGATCTGGAGATACTCACCTTCGAGAGGGCGCGGGGTCGTCTTTGCTCGAATTCCCGCCGCATCGAGGACCAACTCGGTGTCGATCGCACCGAATCTTCTGGCGAACCAATCGGATCCCGACTGAAAACCAGCGAATCTGCCTCGGGCCCTTAACTTCTTCATCGAATCCGAGTACCCGTTAGGGATCGACTCACAGTCTCTGAAGCTGAAGGGAGAGACTCCGAGAACGACAACCCTCAACTTGGCATCGCGGCGTAAGACACTTTCAATCCCCTGGACATATTCTCCGCAGTACATCGCGCTGCTGAACCCGAAATTCAAAACAACCCGCCCGGTCTCACTTCTAATTCGGCGAGGCGAGACAGCGCGATAGACGCGTGAATCACCTGCGACGACGATTTCGGCCTCGCCGACCCAGCCAGCCTTGTTGGTAAAGAAAGACTTTGGCTCGCTTGCATAACGAGAATCTGATCGGTTCATCGCGAAGGTGATGGAAAGTACGAAGCCCAGCAAGATCGCAAACTCGGCAGCAATTCGATCTCCAATCAACCAACCTCGCGATCTCTCCATTCCGTGATCGCCCTTACTGCGATGCGATTCAGAACTGGAAGTAGATAAATGCATTACCCGACCCCCTCAGGAAGATGGCGAGAAAAATTCCCGCGGCCACAATCGTCGCCTGAACAAGACTCGGCATGGAAGCGACGAGCCCCAACTCCTTCCGCCTCCCGATCGCCCAGACAATCGATGCTGACGACGCAACGACGAGGGCCATCCAGGCTGCCGGAGTTATCACCGAGAGTAACTGCGACAAATCAAATCCGCCCGTATACATCGCGAGGCCGACCGCGATCGCCTGGCTCGGCGTCTCTGCGCGAAAAATCACCCATCCAGTGAGCACGCCCCACATGGTGATTCCCCACCAGACCACGGAGGGAATGTGATCTGATCCCGGAATTCGATTCACGATTCGTTCCGAGAGCAGAAGGACCCCATGGAGGACGCCCCAGAAAATGAAAGTCCAATTCGCACCATGCCAAAGACCGGAAACAATCATCGTAAACAGGAGGTTCCAATTCGAACGAAGCGAAGATCTCCGGGATCCGCCGAGCGGGATGTATACGTAGTCGCGAAACCAGGTCGATAAGGTGATGTGCCATCGCGTCCAGAAATCTCGGAATCCACAGGCCGCATAGGGCTGCCTAAAATTCTGCGGAAACTCGTATCCCATCCACTTCGCGATCCCGCAGGCGATGTCCGAGTATCCACTAAAGTCGGCGAAGATCTGGATCGCAAACAAGACCGCAGCGAGCCACGCGAGCCCCATCGAATCCTCTATCGCCGCGCTCGCAAAGAGCTCATTGACAACCGGGGCGAGGTTGTCGGCGATTACCAGTTTCTTGACGAATCCCCAGGTTGCAAGGCGAACCCCAGCCAAACGATTTGCTGCGGAGAACCGCCCCTTCGTCTCAAGCTGCGGAAGAAGTTCAGTCGCCCTGACGATCGGACCCGCTACAAGCTGGGGGAACATCGCGAGATACGAAAGGAAATGCAGAGGATTCGAGACCGCCCGAAGTTTCCCTCGGAAGACATCGATCGTGTAGCTCATCGACTGGAACGTGTAAAAACTGATCCCGATCGGCAGAATGATCGAAGATGACCAAGACTCAACTCTTGGTGGAATCTCCAGCAGGACAGAGAGCTGGTCGACTGCAAATCCGAGGTATTTGAAGAAGCAAAGCGAACCAATATTGACGACGATCGAGAGGACGAGAAACGAGCGCCGCATCCTTGGAAATTTCTCCATCCCCATGCAGGCGAAGAAATCGATCGCGCCGGACCCGAGAAGAAGTACGAGGAAGCGAACATCCCACCAGCCGTAGAAGACGAGCGAGAACGCGGTGAGCGTGGCCCACCTTGCTCCATTCCGATGCCTGGCGAACGGCCATAAAACCATGAACGCAAGCACGAAGATCATGAAAGGAAGTGAAGCGAAAGACACTTAGTATGTTTCCCCACCGCACTTGATGTGCCGCTCACGCATCCGCGAGTGCCGCCGCTCGCAGAATGCAGGAATCGCATCTTCCGCACGGCTCGCCAGCGTTCCCCGGGTCGTAGCAACTGAAAGTTCGCTCGACCGGAACGCCGAGTTCTCTCGCCTTGCGAACGATCTCGGTCTTCCCCAGGTCGGCAAGCGGTGAGACGAATCGAGGCCCGTGCCCTTCCACGCCCGCCTTGGTCGCGAGATCCGCGAGTGTCTGGAACGCCGCCAGGTACTCGGGCCGGCAGTCGGGGTACCCGGAATAGTCAATGGCGTTGATTCCGAGCCAGATCTCACCCGCGTCGCGGACCTCGGCATAGGCCAGCGCGAAACTCAGAAAAATCGTGTTGCGAGCCGGGACGTAGGTGATGGGGATGGTGTCTTCGGCGCCTTCCGCGAGATGGCCATGCCCGTCAACCCGGTCTTTGGGAACCTCGATGTCGGCGGTGAGCGCCGAGCCGCCGAAGGCTCGGAGATCGATCGAGAGCACTCGATGTTCGACCGCACCGATCCGCTCCGCGATCTCCGCCGCCCGCTCTAGTTCGATGCGATGCCGCTGTCCGTAGTCGAAGGAAAGCGCGAAGCACTCACGGCCCTCCGCCTTCGCCCATGCCAGTACGGTCGAGGAATCAAGGCCACCGGAGAGAAGGATGATTGCGTTCATCAAGGACTCAGACGGGGGACGGAACTGACTCGAGAATCCGCTGCATGATGCGACGGGCCGTGATGGTGTCGCCTTCGTGCATCGCGGACTTGCTGACCACGCGGTGGGCGCAGACCGGAAGAATGTTTTCGACCACGTCCTCTGGGATGCAATGCTGGCGCCCAGCGAGTACCGCGGTCGCTCGCGCCGCCTGGGCGATGGCGAGGGAACCGCGAGGGCTCAGCCCCACCTGAAGGTCGTCAGCCTCCCGAGTCGCCGTCGCGATCGCGATGATGTAGTCGGCGAGGCTTCGATCGAGTCGGACCGCATCGGTTTGCGCCTGAAGTTCCCTGACCTCTTCCTTCTCGAGCACCGGCTTCAACGACTGCAGCGTGGTCCTGGCCGGTTGGACATCGAGAATCCGAACCTCGTCGTCGGGGGCCGGGTAACCGAGGCTGATTCGCATGAGGAATCGATCGAGTTGGTTCTCGGGCAGGAAGTAGGTCCCCTCGAATTCGTAGGGGTTCTGCGTCGCGATAACCATGAACGGATCGGGCAGCAGATGCACGGCGCCTTCGGCCGAGACCTGCCCCTCACTCATCGCTTCTAGCATCGCCGACTGCGTGCGGGGCGTGGTGCGATTGACTTCATCCGCGAGCACAATGTTGGCGAAGATCGGTCCGCGGCGGAATTCGAAGTCTTCTTTCTGCCGGTTGAAGATCGCGGCCCCGGTGATGTCCGTCGGAAGAAGATCCGGAGTGCACTGAATGCGGCTGAAATCGGCATGGATCGACCGAGCAAGTGCGTTGGCCAGAACGGTCTTGCCGACCCCCGGAACATCCTCGATCAGCACATGGCCTCTGGCGAGCAGACACGCGACCAGACGATCGACCACGAGGGCGTTGCCCATGTAGACCGATGCGATCGATTCCCGGAGTTTTCGAAGGGCTTCATCCATGCAGACGCAGCGTATCACGGAGGCTTGCCATCGGTCACCTTGATTTGATCCCCCCGGGAGGAGAATCCCTGGCGATCCGCTCGTTCGTTGTTGACAGATGACGCTTCTTTGTCGACGCTAGAAACGCGATTTCTCTACGGAGCCGGCATGTTTCCAAGGAAAGAACTGAGTTCTCCGTCTGAACGGAGTCGTACCTGCGTCACGGCGAACCTCCCCTGCAGTCGATGTCGGTACGACCTTCAAGGCCAACCCATTGAAGGCCGGTGTCCTGAATGCGGCCTCGCGATCGAGACGTCGCTTCATGCCTCGATCGATCTTGAGACCATTCACGGAGAGGGACTCCCCGGACCACGTCGGATCGCGATCGCGGCGATTGTCCTCCCGCTCGCCGCCTCCACTTGGGCGATCGGGTCCGCCATTCTCTGGGGGATCTTGATCACGATGCCGTCGGGTGCGCCAGGGGAATTCGCGTCGATTTTGCCCCTCGTGCTCGACCTGATCGCCGCCATCGCCGCCGTCTGCTGCGTCATCGCCGTCCTCCTCGCACGGCAGATCTGGATTCCGTTCCTCGATCGATTCCGAAGCGCCCTTCTTTTCGCCGGCTGCTTCCTCATGGCGGCCATGCCGCTGTTGCACTTCACGTCGGATCTCACCATCGAGGCCTTCACGCCAGATCAGTGGCTGCTCGTGGCGATGATTCGAACGGGAGCTCTGTTCGCGATCGCAGTCGCGACGACGCACGTCCTTGGTCGAATCGGCCGACGCGGGATCGCGTATCGCGAGGCCGGAACGGCGATTCAGACCACCGGACCACTTTTGATCAGCATCGGCATCGGGTTCCTGGTCGAGGTCGTTCTCGTCGCCATGCGGCTCGATGTGATCGGCCGGTCGAGCCTGGAAAGCGTCCTGCTGATGCTGGGCCTGGCGAGTTCACTGCTGGTCTCACTGGGGATGGTCTACCTGCTCTTCAATGCGATCTGGGGGACTATCCCTCTGCTCCGGCGGCTCCATCGATACTCGGATCTCGTGACCACCAAGGCGTCGCCAGAGGACCCTTGAGCTGGCTGCCAGCATGGCAGCCCTTTTCTCGTCTTGGCCGTCGACTGACGGCCTCTGACCTGGGCAGAGAAAAGACCACTGATCCGATCTCGACTCACTCCTGACTCAAACCGGCCCGAATTCCCCCGGGCCGGGACCCCGGGAAGGCCGATCTTCCGATCGGAGCCTCAAGCGAGCCTCCTCCCGACCTCATTGATCGCATCCTCCTGCCCGTGACTCTCGGCCGATCGGGTTTTGGCGCGGAGGTTGTTCCTCTCTCTCAATCAAATGGTGGGAGCTTGTTTTTCCGCTCCTTACCGCCGGCTCCATTCGGAGCCTGTACATCGCAGAAATCCCTTGCGGATCAGTCCGGCGCCCGTTTTCCGGGATCCCGGCCCGCAACGAGTCAGGAGTAGCAGACGCCATGGCAGTGAAGGAATTGTCCTTCGATACCGACGCCCGGAAGTCCCTCCTCGCAGGTGTCGAGAAACTTTCAAATGCAGTCAAGAGCACGCTCGGCCCTCGAGGACGGAGTGCCATTATCGACAAGAGTTGGGGCGGCCCCACCGTCACCAAGGACGGCGTCAGCGTCGCCGAAGAGATCGAACTCAAGGACAAGGTCGAGAACATCGGCGCTAGGCTCGTCCGCGAAGCAGCCAGCAAGACCAGTGATGATGCCGGTGACGGCACCACCACCGCGACCGTGCTCGCCGAGGCGATCTTCAAGTCAGGCCTCAAGCATGTCACCGCGGGCGTCGAAGCCAACGCAATGGTTCGTGGACTCAAGGCTGGCGTCACTGCCGTCGTCGCTGAGATCATCGCCTCCGCACGCCCGGTCGAACAGGTCGCCGGCGGAATCGCCGCAGTCGCGACCATCTCGGGAAACAACGACCCATCGGTCGGGAAGATCATGGCCGAGGCCTTCAAGAGAGTCGGTAAGGAAGGCGTGATCACGATCGAGGAAGGCAAGGGTCGTGAGACCGAAATCGACGTCGTCGAAGGCATGCAGTTCGATCGCGGCTATCTGAGCCCGAACTTCGTGACCGATGCCGAAGCGATGAAGGTCGTTCTCGAAAAGCCCCTGATTCTCATCCATGAGAGCAAGATCGACAGCATCACGAAGCTCGTCCCGTTCCTCGAGAAGGTCATGGCGGCGAAGAAGCCTCTTCTGATCATCGCCGAGGACATCACCGGCGAAGCACTTTCGACGCTGGTCATCAACAAGCTCCGAGGCGTGCTGCAGGTCTGTGCTGTCAAGGCCCCTGGTTATGGCGATCGCCGCAAGGCAATGCTTGAGGACATCGCGACCCTCACCGGTGCCACTGCGGTGATGAAGGATCTCGGCATGGAACTCGATTCCGTCGAGATCGCCCACCTCGGCCGCGCCAAGAAGGTCGAAATCACTTCCGACAACACCTTGATGGTCGAAGGCGCCGGCGCCACGAGCGACATTCAAGGACGTTGCGATCAGATCCGGTCGGAAATCGAACGGACCGACAGTGACTACGACCGCGAGAAGCTCCAAGAACGTCTCGCGAAGCTTGCAGGCGGCGTTGCTCAGATCAACGTAGGCGCCGGCAGCGAAGCGGAACTCAAGGAAAAGAAGGCTCGTGTCGAAGACGCGCTCCACGCAACCCGGGCCGCGATCGCCGAGGGCGTTGTCCCCGGCGGTGGCACAAGCTTCATCCGAGCAATTCCCGCCCTCGAGAAGGCTCGCAAGGCGGCACGTGGCGATGAGAAGTTCGGTGTGGACATCCTTTCCGAGGCCCTGCTGGTCCCCCTGCGAACCATCGCGGATAACGCCGGCGAGAAGGGAACCGTCGTCGTCTCCAAGGTTGCAGAACTCAAGGGTGATGAAGGTTTCAACGCCCTCACCTTGGAATACGGCAACCTGATCGATCAGGGTGTCATTACGCCCGCCAAGGTCGATCGAACCGCGCTGCAGAATGCCGCGAGCGTCGCCGCACTGCTCCTCACAACCGATTGCGTCGTCGTCGACGCTCCTGCTGAGGACGAGGGTGAACACGACCACGGCCATGATCATGGCGACCCCATGGGTGGCATGGGTGGCATGGGTGGCATGGGCGGCATGGGCGGCATGGGCGGCATGGGCTTCTGAGCCCACCATTCAACCATTCCAACGAAACACGAATCGAATCATCCACGTCGACACACGACGTTTGAACTGGAGAACGCAAAATGTCAGTCAGACCACTCGAGGATCGAATCCTCATCAAGCCCCTCGAAGCAGAAACCAAGACGAAGTCCGGAATCTTCCTTCCGGAAAGCGCGAAGGAGAAGCCGATGCAGGGCAAGGTCGTCTCGCTCGGTCCCGGCAAGCTCCTCGACAACGGCGAGCGAGTGAAGCCCGGCGTCAAGAAGGGGGACACCGTCGTGTACGGCAAGTACTCCGGCACCGAGGTGGAGATCAAAAACATCATGCACCTTATTGTCCGCGAGAGCGAACTTCTCGGCGTCATCGAAGGCTGATCGCCTCGATCGAGTGATCACGTGATCACGTGATCACACTGTTTCAGGCCGGCGACGGCCCTGAACCGTCCTCCTTTCCTCAACGCATCCACGGGAAGCACACCCGATGACCAGCAAGCAGATGAAATTCGATACCGCCGCCCAGGCGGAATTCAAGAAGGGCGTCGACAAGCTCGCGTCCGCCGTCGCGGTGACGATGGGTCCCAGCGGACACAACGTCTTGATCCAGAAGTCCTACGGTGGCCCGTCGATCACCAAGGACGGCGTCAGCGTCGCGAAGGAGATTGATCTCCCGAGCCCGTTCGAGAACATGGGCGCGAAGATGGTCCAGCAGGTCGCCAAGAAGACGGCCGACATCGCCGGCGACGGCACCACCGCCGCGACGGTCCTTGCCGCCGCGATCTACAGCCGTGGCCTCCGAACAGTCGCCTCGGGCGCCAATGCGGTCGCGGTCCAGCGCGGCATCAACGCCGCCAGCCAGATTGCCTGCAATGCGATCAACGATTCCGCCGCCAAATGCAAGGGCAAGTCGGATCTCCAGAAGATCGCCACCGTCAGTGCCAACCACGACGCCAGCATCGGCGCCTTGGTCGCTGAAGCCATCGACAAGGTGGGTGCCGAAGGCGTCGTAGAGATCGAGGAAGGCAAGACCGCCGACACGACTCTCGACTACGTCGAAGGTATGAACTTCGACAAGGGATTTCTTAGCCCCTACTTCATGACCGACCCGAAGCGAGCCGAGGCCGTCATCGAGAAACCGATGATCCTCATCCACGAGAAGAAGATCTCGAACCTCGGCGATCTTCTCCCGCTCCTCAACAAGATCGCCGGAGCAGGCAAGCCCCTGCTCATCATCGCCGAGGATGTCGACAACGAAGCCCTCGCGGCGCTCGTGGTCAACCGTCTCCGAGGCGTCCTCGAAGTCTGTGCCGTCAAGGCACCCGGCTTCGGCGACCGCCGCAAGGCCATGCTCGGTGACATCGCCGCGCTCACCGGCGGCACGTTCTTCAGTGAGGATCTCGGCCGAAGCCTCGAGGACATCGAGCTCACCGAACTCGGATCCGCCCGCAAGGTGATCGTCACCAAGGACGACACCACGATCATCGAGGGATCCGGCAAGAAGAAGGATATCTCCAACCGGGTCGCCCAGATCTCCGCCCAGTACGAACGATCCACCAGCGATTACGACCGTGAGAAGCTCCAGGAGCGTCTCGCGAAGATGACCGGCGGCGTGGCCATCCTTTCCGTCGGTGGCGCCACCGAACTCGAGATGAAGGAGCGGAAGGATCGCGTTGACGACGCTCTTTCCGCAACTCGAGCCGCGGCCAAGGAGGGATACGTCCCCGGCGGCGGCGTGGCGTTCATCCGAGCCATCAGCGCGGTCGAAGAAGGCCGACGCAAGGCCAAGGGTGACGAGCGATTCGGGTACGACATCCTGGCCGAGGCACTGGAAGCACCAGCGTTCCGGATCGCGGCCAACTCAGGTGTCGATGGAGATCTGGTCATCTCGAAGATCCGCGATGCCAAGGGCGGAAACGGTTTCAATGCTGCCAACGGCAAGTACGAGGATCTCGTAAAAGCTGGCATCATCGATCCGGCACTCGTCGCGACGACGGCTTTGTCCAACGCTGCCAGCGTCGCCGGTCTCATGCTGACCACTGATGTCGCCCTCACAGAGCTGAAGGACGATACTTCGCCCGTCGAAGGCGCCATCAGCTGAATCCTTTACTCACGATCGACGCGGGGAGAGGCCGGATCCAACGCCGACTCTCCCCGCATTCGTGAGTCCTCAGTCGTCGGAATCCAAGCCGGATGAGTATCACCCGCTGCTACTACGAAGTTCTCTCCGTCGAACGCTCCGCGTCCGGCGATGAGATCAAACGGTCATATCGACGGATGGCGATGAAGTTCCACCCGGACCGCAATCCGGGGGACGACCAAGCGGAAAAGTCCTTCAAGGAATGCGCCGAGGCTTACGAGGTTCTGTCGGACCCGAATCGCCGGAGTCAGTACGACCAATTCGGTCATGAAGGACTTCGCGGCACGCCTGGCCACGACTTCAACCGAATGAACGTCGACGACATCTTCTCGATGTTTAACGACATCTTCGGTGCCGGCAGTGGAAGATCCAGTACACGCCGACGCGGCCCCGCGCGTGGTTACGACCTTGAGACACAGATAGAAATCTCGCTCGAAGAGGTCCTTGACGGAACCTCTCGAGATGTTGGATTTCGACGGCTTGATGTCTGTGTGAAGTGCGAAGGCAACGGCGCAAAGCCGGGAACCAGACCAGTGAAGTGCCCCACCTGCGAAGGTGCGGGCAAGGTCGAACAAGCGGGACTCGGCGGGATGTTCCGCATGGTCGTGGCCTGCCCAAACTGCCGAGGCCGAGGCGACGTGGTGACCGAACACTGCACCGATTGCCGAGGCGCCGGACGGATCTCCGTGAAACGAAATCTCGAAGTCAAGGTTCCCTCGGGCATTCGGCACGGACAGGTGATCCGAGTCCAGGGAGAGGGTGAACCACCTCGCCCCGAGGATCAGCCCGACGGAAGCGGTGTCCGTGGAGATCTTCATGTCGTCGTCGCGGTCGAGGAACATGAGAACTACCAGCGAGACGAAAACGACCTTGTGATAATCGCGCCGGTCGCCTTCGCCCAGGCGGCGCTCGGCGCCACTCTAGAGATCCCACTGCTAGAAGGCGATACCGTGCAACTCAAGATCCCCGCGGGGACGCAGCATGGTGAGATCCACCGCATCCCGGGGCATGGCTGCCCCAGACTGCGTGGCGGCGAACGAGGCGAACTCGTCGTCGTGCTCCAGTTGGTTGTTCCCCGACGACTCAACGAGACACAGCGGGATCTTCTGTCGAAGTACGCCGAGACCGAAGATCTCGAGTTCAACGACGACGAGCCGAGCCTGTGGAACAAGATCAAGGGATCCTTCTCGTGAACCCCGCGTTCAGGCCGGTGCTTTTTTCACTCCCTTCATTCTCGGATCTTCCGACATGACTCACGAACCAGATCCACATACCGAGAACGACGAAGAAGCCCCGGATGCGATCGACCCGATCGAGCAGGAGGCGTTCCTCGTCGAACTCGGCCTCGACGACGAGACCATCGACGCTACCCCCGCAGAGGTGATGGAGATCCTCTCTCGACTCGCCGCAGAACGAGCAACGGCCGACGAAGCCCGCATGCGCGCTCTGGCGGATTTTCGGAACTTTCAGAGACGTTCTATCGAGAACGAGTCGCGTGCCCGTCGTGAAGGGCTTTCCGCCGTGGTCCGTTCTCTGCTCCCCGTGCTCGACCATTTCGACATGGCACTCCAGTCCGTCGGCGCCGCGGCGACGATCGAGCAGGTGGTGGCCGGGGTCAGCATGGTCAAGGGCGAGATCATGCGGGCGCTCGAGGCCAACGGAATCACGGTCATCAATGCCGTTCCCGGTGACGCCTTCGAACCGGGATTGCACGAAGCGGTCGGAGTCAAGCCGATTGAGGCGGGCGACGCGGAATTCGAACCTGGAAGCATCGCCCTCAACATCTCCGCCGGCTACATCCTCGGCGACGTGGTCCTTCGCCCAGCGAAGGTGATGCTCATCGCCGATCGCGATTCTGACTGAACGAAGAAAGCCCCGGTATGCCGACCTACGACTACGTCTGTGACGCGTGCGGACACGCCTTTGAACTCTTCCAGTCGATGACTGCGAAGCACGAGAAGACCTGTCCGGAATGTCGAAAACGAAAACTTCGCCGTCTGATCGGAATGGGCGCCGCCATCCTCGTCGGCGGATCGTCGGGGTCCCGTGGAGCGGATGCGGAGTCCGGCGCTACTTCGGCGACAAAAGACTCGGATTCCACGACCACCGGCGATGCAAGCAGCACCGAGACCACCAAATCGACGACCGGATCGGACGCTGACACCAAGAAGCCCGAAACCTCCCCCGACCCGCCAGAAAAGAAGATCTCGGGCTCGACTTCGACACCGACCCATGAAGCCCGCGAAGGCCGCGGCGTCGGCAATCTGGTTGACGCGGCACGTCGGCAGCGTCGCGAAACCGGTGCTGGCGGCAAATCTGGGGAGACGACTGCCGAGAAGACGCCTGCGAAAAAATCCGCAGGTAAAACCTCGAAATCGAAACCCACTGGCGGTTCTGCGGGATCAAAGGCCTCGAAAAAAACCCCTAAACCCCGACCGTTGAAATGATCGCCCCCAGTTTCACGGGTTGATTGCGTCTTTTTCTTCGTCCCGCCTCGCCTTCTCGAGAACAATCGGTACTCGAGACCGGTAGCATTCACCCATGCCTTCTCGATTCGCCGGGCGCATTCTCGCGCACCTCACCCACGACAACTACCGACCTTCTACCCCCGGGGATATCGAACGCCAGATGCAGATCTCGGCCGAAGATGCCGAGATCTTCGAGAGTGCGGTCGCCCTTCTCCTCGATCAGAACCGCGTGGAGATGGGATCGGATGAGAACATCCGCCTCCCGGGCTACGGCGACGAGATGGAAGGCTCGATCAAGATCAACGCGAAGGGCTTCGCCTTCGTCCGCCCCGACCGAGCCGTCCGGGAGGGAGACCTGTTCATTCCTCCTGGCGAGGCCAAGGATGCCATCAGCGGAGATCGAGTGCTGTGCCGCGTCATGCGCCGGAGTTCCTCGGGTTCCCGTGATCGTGGCCGCGGCGCTGGCAAATCCGGAAAGCCCGGCAACGACTCCGTGAAGAGATCGGTAGTCGGCCGAGTGATCGAGGTCCTCGAACGCGGACGTACTCGCTTCGCAGGCAACCTCGTTCGCCAAGGCCGTCACTGGTTCATCGAGCCGGACGGCCGGATTCTGCAGGCTCCCGTCTTGGTCAGGGACCCGCATGCCAAGAATGCCAAGGTTGGCGACAAGGTCGTATTCGAACTCGTGGTGCATCCTGATGAGTCCAAGGTCGGTGAAGCCGCGATCACCGAAGTGCTCGGGGTCTCGGGCGAACCCGACGTCGAGACTCGAGCAGTCATCGAAAGTTATGGCCTCCGGGATGGATTCGAAGAGGCTGTGCTCGAGGAAGCCCGAGAAGCGGCCGCAACCTTCGAACACGATTCGACGCACATCGGAACTGATCGCGAGGATCTCTCGGAACGCCTCATTTTCACCATCGACCCTCCGGATGCGAAGGATTTCGATGATGCGATCTCGATCGAATACGACGAGGAATCGGGAGAATGGGAACTCGGCGTGCACATCGCGGATGTCGCGAACTTCGTCAAGACCGGCAGCGAGATCGATCTCGAGGCGGAACGTCGCGGCAACAGCGCCTATCTCCCACGCCTCGTACTTCCCATGATCCCGGAGACCCTCTCGAACGGCGTGTGTTCACTTCAGGAAGGCGTCCCTCGATTCACCAAGAGCGCCTTCATCAATCTCGACAAGAGGGGCCGCGTGATGGGAACTCGGCTCGCCCGGACGCTCATCCGCTCTCGCAAACGGCTCACCTACCTCGAAGCACAGGCATTGATCGACGGCGATCAGAAACTCGCTCGCCAGCACACGCGGGCGGAACCGACGTACGAAGACGAACTCCTGCACGCGCTGCGTCGTGCCGACAAACTGGCCCGCATCATCCGAGCCCGCCGTCTCCGCGACGGCATGCTGGTACTTGGGCTGCCGGAATTCGAACTCGTCTTCGACGAGGAAGGGCACGTCATCGATGCCCAGCCGGAGGACGACGCCTACACCCACACCATCATCGAGATGTTCATGGTGGAGGCCAATGAAGCGGTCGCCCGCACGTTCTCTGATCTCTCCCTGTCTTTGCTCCGCCGCGTCCATCCCGAGCCGACCTTCCACGATATCGAGGAACTTCGGGAACATGCCCGCGTGGTCGGATTCAACCTTCCTGAAGAACCGGACCGGTCCGACCTCAAGGCTCTCCTCGACGCCACTCGATCGAGTCCGGCTTCGCGGGCCATCCATTTCGCTGTCCTCAGGACCCTGACGAAGGCGACCTACTCCCCCGCGATCATTGGTCACTTCGCGCTCGCCAGCGACCACTATGCCCACTTCACCAGCCCGATTCGACGGTACCCGGATCTGATGGTGCATCGTGCAATCGACGCATTCCTCGATCACACCGAAAACGGCCGAAACGTCGCCGGTGGCAAGGGCCGCGGCCGATTGCGTTCCACACTTGAGGGCGACTCAAGAATCGTCGACGAAGGCCGACTCTTGGCGATCGGCCTGCACTGCTCGGATACCGAAGTCGCCGCCGAAGGCGCCGAACGTGATCTTCGATCATTCCTGGTGATCCAGTTCCTCGCAGAACATCACCTCGGCGACGAACTTCCCGGCGTGGTCACGCACATCCGTCCGAACGGCGGACTCTTCGTCAGCCTCGATCGATATCTCGTGGATGGCATGGCAAGCCTCTCCGAACTAGGCACCTCCAGTCAACGTGATGATCGGTGGACGCAGGATCGAAAATCAGGCCGACTGGTCGCCGCGAGAAGTGGTGCCAGCCTCGGGCTGGGAGATCAGGTCAGGGTCAAAATTGTCCGCGCCGATCCCGCAGGACGCCAACTCGACCTCGCAGTCGTCGGCATTGTCGATCGGGCGCCCAAAGTCGAAGGGCCGGGCGTACGGAAGAAGACCGAGGAAACCCCCACCCGAGGTGGTCGAGGTTCGGATCGTGCGACTGGGCGGGGCGGGGCCTGGTCAAAGGGTAAGAAGGGCAAGGGTCGTGGTCGGCGTGGCAGCCGAGGCTGAACCCTGCGATTGATCGCAGTTGATGACCCGATTCAGTCGCAGGCCTGGTTGGCGAGAAAGAACCGCCCGATGTCGACGCCATCGACGAGTCCGCTCTCGTCGAGATCGCCGAGCGGATCTGACGTCCCCCATAGGGCCAGCAGAACACCGAGATCGCCACTGTCTAGAATCCCGTCGCCGTTGAGGTCCGTTCGACAGCGACACGCCAGACGATTCGACTGCACGAGTTGGCGCAACGCGTCTCCAACATCGACTCTTCCCCAACCGCTCTCGGGATCCCATCCCGGTGACATGATGTCCGTCGCCGATTCGCGAAGGATCGCACGAACACTTTCCCCGTCGAGGCAATCGCCCCACGACATCAAGAGCGCCGCAGCAGCCGCGACTTGCGGCGTCGCGTAGCTTGTCCCGGTCACCAGCCAACTGTCCTGGTATGGGTCGATGGTGTATAGAAGGACCGACGGCGCAACGATCTCCACCTCGGGTCCAACCGTGGTCGCCCACCAGGCTTCATCAGCCTGATCGCTTCCGCCAACCGCCATCACGTCCGGGTGACTGGCCGGGAAGATGACCTGCGGCAAGAGGTTGCCGACCGCAGCAGCCATGAACACTCCTACCTCCCGCGCCGACTCGATCGCCGCGATCACCGACGGAGACGGGGGGATGCCAAAGCTCATCGATATCACGCGGGCGCCCCGATCCACCGCGTACAGAATGGCGTCATCAACGACCGAGCCATCGGGCCCACCGAGGCCGACCACCAGCCCGAGGAGGCCGCATCCGAGTTGATCGAAACTCCCCCCCGCAACGCCCGCGATTCCGACGCCGTTCCCCCGGTTGGCCGCCGCCAGACCGGAGATTCGTGTTCCATGCATCACCCCGAGGGGACCGCCCTCGATGTCGCCGTCTCCCGTCGCGAAGTTCCATCCGAAGACATCGTCGATGAACCCGTTTTCATCATCATCGATGCCGTTGCCGCCGATCTCCACCACGCCGAATCCAAAGGCATCGACGAGATCCGAATGCTGGACCATAAAACCGGAATCCAGAATCGCGATGACGATCGAAGGATCGCCGCTTTCGATCCGCCACCCCGACTCGGCGTCGATGTCATTAAAAGCCAGACCGTCGCCGTTGGATCTGGTCTCCTGGAGATTCCATTGCTGACCGTAGTAGGGATCCGCTCCGGGAAACTCAAAGTATCGCCCGGTGACCGCGGGGAACACGCTCTGCAGATCAGGATGGTCCTGACCAAGAAATGCGACTTCGGTGGCGTTCGCGCCGGTGAGTTCAAGATCGATGAAACCGAGTCGGTTCCGACGCATCTCTTGAATCCGCAGGTCGTCAACCGCGCCGGTAGACGCCGCGATTTGCTCGACGGCATTCCGCCATTCCGCGTCCGTGATGCCATCTCTGGGACGTATCGTGAGTTGGTTTGCGGAGACCGCCCACGCTTGCTCGGCGCCGCCGCACGTCCATCGCATTCCGTCGAACTCGAAGCGGCAGCCGTGGATCATCTTGACCTCGTTCCTCGTGTCGACGCCATCGCCGATTGGATCCGGAGGCATTGCAGCGGAGGCCATCGTCGTACACACCGTGGCAGAAAGAAGTCCGTGAAGTCTCTTGAAAGTCATTGCACCGTTGCTCCAGCATCCTTGCGGAGTGACGACGTTCACCGCGTCGGCAACGGGAAAAGCAGCCTCGCGGCCGCTTGTTTGGACGGTGGATGCCCCATAGATTCCTGCGCTAACGGCGTTACCGGCTTCAAGAGAGCGCGTGATGGCCCTGACGGGTACGGCGTGCAGGAAAATGACGCTCCTCATTTTGTGGCAGAAACCGGGACCAGAGGTTCAACCTGAAGTGATCGAAGACGTCTCTTTCGAGGCCAACCAGGACTCGCCTGCAATGAGGGCCTCTCGAAACTCGTCACAACGTCCTTTCGCCACGACACAGCCTCCGTCGATCAGACCGCCTCGAATGAACTTGAGGTTGACGATGATTCTCACCATCGAGCGCGTGCTGATCAAACCGGACAACATGCAAGGGCAAGCCATTCCACGACGCCATTGCGGTTCCGAATCTGACGGGAAGAACCGCCTGCTTCTCCGGAACCATACCGATCGACCTCTAGAGTGACCGCTTTCGTCGGCCATTCGTTCACCGAATCGTCTTCGCGTCATCCGATCTTCCGAGACTTCAACCATGTTCAAAAGCGTCGTCCTCAGAATCCAAATCCGCCGGATCGCCGTGGTGGCGATCGGTTCTTCGTGCCTCCTCTGCCCGGTCGTCGAAGCTGCAGGATCGAGCGAACCAATTCCCGCGATCCCCATTGCTCAGGTGGCGAGAGACATCCATCCCCCGATCGACGTCGAGACCGTTGACCGTTTCGGATGCGCCGTGGAGATGAAGAAACCTTTCGTACTCATCGGTAACGATGGACGCCGTGACGGCCCACCTGCAGCAGGCATGGTGACGATTCATGCCCCTGGGAACGGCCGATTCATCGAGAGGTACCGCCTTCGATCACCGACCTCCAGACCGGGTGACGAATTCGGCGCCGTGCTCGCCATCGATGGTGACCTGCTGGTGATCGGCGCCCCGGGAATGAATGAAGAACGCGGCGGTGCTTGGGCGTACCGGCAGGTCGGGGACGAGTGGACATTCATCGGCGAGGTTTCTATTCCCGACGCCGACCCGGGCGACCGATTCGGCGAGGCCGTCACCGTCGGAAGCGGCCTGATCCTGATCGGCGGACCTCGTGCCGACGTCGGACCCATTCTCGATCGGGGCCGGGTGGTGGTGTTCCGCGTGGAAGGAAATGCGCCGCAACATCTTGGCGAGCTTGATCCTCCTCAGGACGCCACCGGGCTGCGGTTCGGCACTTCGATCGCCATCGGCCAACGGATCGAAGTGGGTGCACCAGGCCTCGATGCGCCCGCTCCGCGGGACGAAGATGAAGCCATCGACCGAGCGGGTGGGGTGTTCGAGTACGAACTGGCGGAACCGCATCGGCTCGTGGACGTCCTTCGGCGGCCGCGTCCGGACCGACTTGATCGAGCTGGACAGTCCGTCATCGTGATTTCGAATCGAGTGGTCATGTCCGCGCCTCGCGGAACGCTGGGCGCGCGACGCGGTGGTGTCATCACGGTCTTTGATCGTCCACCGCGAGAATCCGGCATGCCAACAAACGCGGAAGCCGGTCTGGGAACGACATTGGCCGCCGACGCTGACTTTCTGGCGGCGACGATTCCTGGTCGAAGGGACGAAACCGGCCGAATCGATCCCGCCGTTCGACTCGGCGTGGTCGGCCATCGCGGCTTCCGACCATCCGTCGATTTCACCGGGCTGGGCCGGGCTGGCGGTCTTCAGCGGATCGCGTTGGATGAAACCGGTGAATGCCTTGCCATCGGCGTCCTTCCGCCGGTTGATGGGACGCCGTCGGCGGGGGTCGTTCATGTGGTTCGGATGCGATGGCCCGATCGACCCGTTCCGGTTCAGCCCCCGGGATCCGGCGCCGCCACTCCGTAGTAACGATCGATCACCGCTGACCAGTCCTCGAGCGAGTCTGCGGCGATGAACGCCTTCTTGACATCGAGAGCCTCGGGATGAACGGCGGCGAACTTGATTCCGAACTTCCGCATCTGCCGACTCGCGACCCGTTCCCCGTGGATCACCGTGGCGAATTCGAAGTGGTCGCGCAAGGTCGTCCCTTGCTCCTCGATCGACGGCGGTTGCGGTTCCCGACCGGCCATGAGCTCGCGTGCATGATGAAAGATCCAGGGGTTACCGATGCAACCACGTGCGATCGAGACGCCGCTCACCCCGGTCAGTTCGATCATGCCGAAGACGTCTTCCACCGTCCAGATGTCACCTGATCCGAAGATGATCCGATCGGGATTCCGCTCGACGAGTTCCTTGAGAAACTCCCAGCGTCCGGGCCCGATGTAACGCTGTTCCACAGTCCGACAATGAACCGTCGCCCACGAATACCCAAGATCGTAGGTGGCATCGAAAATCCGCTCGAAGTTCGCCGCCATCTCTGGGGTGTCGTCGAAGGCTCGTCGCAACTTGACCGTGGTGACCAGATCGTCCGTCGCCTCACGGACCGCCTTCAGAACTTTGATGGCGTTCTCCGGATGAGCGAGAAAATGCCCGCCTCGTGAGCGCTTCTTGATCTTCTTGACCGGGCACGCGAGATTGACGTCGATCACCTCGTAACCCATGCCGGCGAGAATCCGAGCCCCATCGGCCATCTCCTCGGGATCAGAGCCCATGATTTGACCGGCGATTGGATGATCCTCGAGACCGACCGCCCGATTGTCCGCGAGTTCGCCCATCCCACACTCCGCCGCGATCAGATCCGGATCTTCCTTCCGTCTGCCCTTCCCGCCGTTGACCAGCGTCCGATCGAGCAGGGCTTCGGTGACACAGAAGGGACATCCGTGTCGACGGGCGATCAGACGCATCGCACCGTCGGAATACCCCGCCAGCCCCGCCTGGTAGAACGGCGCGTCAAAACCGGGCACCGCGGCGGTGATCCGCGGGTCCATCCGATGACTTTCGGCGATCTCGCCCGCGGTACGGGAAAGCACCCGACCCGGCACTCCATCTGGCTTCATTCCAACGCTCATGATGCGATCGTAGCACCTTGGGCTCCGGTCCCGTTCTTCGATGGAATCACTCCCGAATCGATGTCGCCGCTACCATGCGTCCACGCATGAAACGCCCCGCGAGACCAACCCTGATGGACCGACCCTCGACCGGAGGCCGCCTGGCGCGAACCATGATGATGACCGCGGCGCTCTGTCTCGCTGCGATCGCCCACTCCGGATGCAGCGGAAAGAGATACGACCCGAGCCGGGCGACCCGCCCGTATCCCCAGCAACTCGACCAGGGGACCATGGTGAAGGTCCAAGTCTTCCGGGATGGCGGTGAACTGATCATCGTCAACGCTTCACCACAATCCTTCAACGATCTCGATATCTGGGTGAACCGCCAGTACATGCTCCATCTCGACCGACTGGAAGTCGGGGAAACCCGCACCCTTTGGTTTGGAGATTTCTTTGACCAGTGGGGTGAGACTCCGGTCGCCGGTGGCTTCTTCCGAACGGATGCCCCGACCCCCTCCGTTCTGGTGCAACTCCAGATCGACGAGACCGGCCCGCTGCTCGGAGCCGTGGCTATTCCTCAGGAATCCAAGTTCTGATCGCGTGTCGATTCTGCGTCGACTCAAGACCTTTCGAGAACCACGCCGTGATCCTCTCACGAGACCTCGCATTCCCGTCGGGAATCTCTGTCTCGTCACCAAGGCTCGAGATCGGTTCATCCGCGAGTCGGGAGAGCCGGGCGAGTGCCGCCGCGATTTCTGGCTCCGAAGACGAAAGATCCGTCTCCTCTCCGGGATCACGAGCGAGGTCATACAGTCGCCCGTCATTCCATTTCCAATCGCCACGTCGAATCGACCTTTGCCCACCCTGACGGAATGCCAGGTGACGCTCGATCTCGACGCCGCCTCGCCATGCCGGAAGAAGATCGATGCCGTCGAACCGGGGAAGGTTGTCGGTCTTGCCCGCCAACCGAAGGAAGGTGGGATGAAGATCGATCAAGCCACCAAGTTGATCGATGGTCGAGCCGGCGGGAACCACACCGGGCCAACGAAGGATGGTCGGCACCCGGGTTCCGCCTTCTTCAAGACCGTGCTTTCCACCCTTCCAACGACCACTCGAGCCCGCATTGGAGACCGTCTCGTCTGGTCCGTTGTCGGCCGTGAAAATCACGACCACGTTCTCTCGCCCACTGCGGGTCAGTGCGGAGAGCACCTGCTCCACGCCATCATCCAACGCCTTCATCATCGCGGCGTAATGCCGGCGCCGAACCGCAGGATCGATCGTCGCCGATTCCGAGATCACGGCCATCGCATCCGGGCCATGCTCCACGACGATCGGCCCGCCGACTGCCGCAAGATCCGCGACCGTCGACTGCAGCGTGTTCACGGGTTGTCGGGGAGTACCGTTGACGTCGTCGCGGAGGCCACCGGCCTTCCGGGTGACCAGCGTGCCAGGATCCGACGCGACCTGATCCAGACATGACTTGCCATAGTGCGGCGCCGTAAAGGAAACGACCAATAGGAACGGATCGTCATCACCGCGTCCCACGCTGTGACCCTCGATGAACTCAGCTGCGGCAGCCGCGATGAGATCGGTCGCTTCGCCTTCCTCGACCACCGCTTCATCGCCTCGCCACCAGTCGGGCACGGTGGCATAGGCATGGGTGAAGTAGTCAATGCACCCTCCACGACAACCGACGAAACCATCGAACCCGTTGGCACGCGGACTGACTTCTGAACCGCCATGGCCAAGATGCCACTTGCCGGCAAGCATGGTGTCGTAGCCCAGTTCCTTCAGCGACTTCGCGAAAGTCCGTTCGCTCTCCCGGAATCCGCGGGACCGATGAGACTGGTCGAAGAGCATCAGTACCCCACCGAGCCCCCCCCGACTCCGCCACGAATGCTGGCCGGTGAACATGGCATAACGACTCGGCGTACAGACCGGCGCGCCGGCGTGAAAGTCGGTGAGGATCGCCCCTGATCCAGCCAGCGCGTCGATCGACGGGGTCTGAAGATCCGTGGCGTCGAGGAAAGAGACGTCCCCCCATCCCAAATCGTCGGCAACGATCAGCACGATGTCTGGACGGTCG
>CALFOM010000084.1 GCA_937919685.1 uncultured Phycisphaera sp. | reverse complement strand
GGCTGAGTCTGAACATCGATCACTCCGGAACATCGGTCGATGATCCACCAGACCGTCGACAGTCCGAGCCCGGTCCCTTCTCCTAGATTCTTGGTGGTGAAGAACGGTTCAAAAATCCGCGGCAACACCCCCTCGTCAATCCCGACTCCGTGATCCTCGACTTCGATCACGCTCCAGGTTCCGGGCGGACGATCGGCTCCGAACATCGGGACCGGCGAGTCACTCCGCTCGATACGAGTACGGATCGTGATGGCCCCACCACTCGGCATCGCATCTCGAGCATTCACCACGAGGTTGACGATCACCTGTTGCAGGGCGACGGGGTCAGCTCTCACACCCTGCGCCTCCGGGTCGAGTTCGATCGCAAGCTTCACTCGATCTCCGAGCAATGGTTCGAGGAGCGATACGCTCTCACGAACTACTACGGTCAGATCGAGTTCGGTGAGCTCGAGCCGTCTGCGGCGAGCGAACACCAGCAATCTTGCCGTGATGTCCGCGGCTCGGGCACTCGCCTCCTGAATCGCGTCGAAGTGCCGGGCGGCGGCCGCGAGGTCGCCGGCGTTCGCGCCAAGCGTCGCATGGCCCGAGATCGCCAGGAGAACGTTGTTGAAGTCGTGGGCGACTCCACTGGCAAGTTGGCCGATCGCCTCCATCTTCTGAGATTGAGCCAGCTGGTCTTCAAGCTCGGCTCGCGTCTTCAGTTCCCGCTCAAGCTCCTTGTTCCGACCCTCTAACTCCGAAGATGCGTCTCGAAGACGACTGGTGAGACGTCGCATGTCCTCGACGGAGTTGTTTCGCGCCTGAAGCAGCACCAGAAGTTCCGCGACCCCGGCATTGGCGGGAAAGTCCTGCAAGCGAAGCCCTTGAACCGCAAGTTCAGAAAGATCCGTGATCCATGGATGTCCGAGAAAACGCATGAGACGCGAATGCTCGTCATGAATAAACTCCCCACGCAATCGGATGCCGCCGAGCATCGGCAGATTGACGATCTGCATCTCGCCATCCGTCGTACGTAGTTCCTCGAAATCCCGAACCGGAAGCGGTGTCTCCAGCGCCTTTAGATCGAAGAACGAGACAGCCTTCAATTGATCTCCGGCTAGGGCCGCCAATCGTGGCCCAGATACCACGACCATTCCCTCGCGGTCGACCCCAAAATGAAAGGGAAACGCCCGATCAAGAATCCCCGGTGCCAGCAATTCTTTTGGGTCGATCGTCACTCTTACACCTCACTCCCGGCGATGTCTACATAGATGATCTTGAAGGCGTCGTGAGCTTCTTCCCCCTCGCCCGTCCTGAACGGAGTCACTTTGACCTCCCGACCGAATCGGGAAGCCAACCCCTTTACCAGGCCAGTCACCAATGCGGCGAGTCCGGGACGATGACTGAAGTAGTGCAGTGTCAACCCTGCCTCGGTCGATTCGGAGATTCGGAATCGAGGCGGCTTGAGATCGGGAAACGCGAGTTTCACTCGTGCGTGCATCTGATCGAGATTCGAAAGAAACTCCGGGAGCGTCGATCCCGCGGAATCGAGGAGTGCGCCGTAGCCTTCAACCGCGGTGTACTCGACCCAATACCCTCCAAAGGCCTCGAGAATGGTATCTGCACTAAGCCCCAGTTCCTCCGTCGCGGCGGCGACGAGATCGTAGGTCACCGAATCGTCATAACTCTCCATTGAAATGAAATCTTCATCCTCAAGACCTGCCCGAGTTCGAATTCGATCCCAGGCCTCAATTCCGAATTGCTCCGTCACGAGGCCCTTGACTGCCCTGTTGATAAGTCCGTACATTTCACGCTCCTGAGAAATCTTTGGTCCAGCCGTATCATATGCTGAGGCCAAATCGTTTGCGGATCACCGCCGGCGATCTTTTTAGTCGAATCAGAATTCAAACACCGCACGGAATCCACTGCAAATGCGACTCACACTCACGACCGCCCTCCTCGCCGGCCTACTTACCATTCCCGAAGTTCTCTTGGGATGTGGAAGCGTCCCGACCACCCAGAGCGGGATGAACGCGAAAATGGAGACCGTGGTGCCTTCCGCGAACCAGGCCGTCAACGCGATGCTTGCAAAGGACACGAGCCTCAAGCCGCTCATGGACGATGCCTACGGCTACATCATCTTCCCCAGCGTGGCAAGCGGAGCCCTCATTGTCGGTGGGCAGGGTGGCGATGGCGTCGTGTTCAAGAACGGCGCCCCTTGGGGACTCGCGAAACTCGCCAGCGGATCCATCGGTTTTCAGATCGGCGGAGAGTCATTCACCGAACTCGTGGTCATACAAACGGAAGACGCTTTCACTGCGGTGACTGCGGACAAGTTCTCCTTCACGGCCGGTGTCAACGCGACAGCGGTCAAGGCCGGCGCCGCCCTCGACGCGGAATTCAGCAACGGCATCACCGCATTCGTCTCGACCAATGGTGGTCTCATGGCATCCGCGGCGATCGGCGGACAGCAGATCAGCTGCTATCCCGCGAATGTCGAGTGAACCGTCTGATCCAGCCTGAATCGCCCGCGGCGGAATCCCATCCATGACCGACTTCTCCGGTTGGAACATTCTCGGAGAAGTGCTGCTCCTAGTGGGATCCGCTGTGGCGCTCGGGGTGGCGCTTGAGTCGATCAAAATCAGCGCCATCATTGGCTACCTCCTTGCCGGAGTGCTGCTGGGGCCCAGCGTCCTCGGCCTCGTCGGCAACGACGCGAGGCTGGAAGTGGTGGCCGAACTCGGCGTGTCGCTCCTCCTCTTCTCGATCGGCCTCGAACTCACCCCGTCAAGACTTCGCGGATTTGGATTCCGAGGCGCCTTCGTCGGCGTCATCCAGGTCGTCCTCACGATCCTTGCCGGAACCAGCGTCGCTTTTCTGCTCGGACTTGCATGGCGAGAAGCCGCGATCCTCGGCTGTATGGTCGCGTTGAGTTCCACGGCGGTGGTTGCAAGGCTCCTGACCGAACGCGGCGAACTGGAATCACCCCGCGGCCGGGAGACACTGGCAGTGCTCCTGGCTCAGGACGGCTTGCTCGTCCCCGTCCTGATTTTGGTGGGCTTCCTAGGGAACGGCGGGGACAAGTCCGCCTCCGTGCCCGACATCGCCAGGCAATTGGCCAGCACGACGGTCGACATCCTCATCATGGTCGCATCGATCGCGGTAGTGGGAATCTTCCTGATCCCACGCATTCTGAATAATTCGATTCTTCGGAAGAACCGCGACTTCGCCATCGTCATCGCGATCATCACCTGCCTCGCTGCGGCGTGGGGAAGCCACTCCCTGGGCCTGTCCCCCGCACTTGGTTCCTTCGTCGCCGGGGTCCTTCTTGCACGGGTTTCCTTCTCACGGCAAATCCGCGCCGACACTGGCGCACTTCGTGCCGTGTTCCTGACTCTTTTCTTTGCCTCCGTCGGCATGCTCGCGAACGTGAGAGAGATTGTTCAGCCCGAGGTTCTAAAACTACTTCTCGCGATCCTCTTCATCGGACTCTTCCTGAAGATCATCATCGCCTGGTTCGCCATCCGGATTACCGGTGGTCACCGACGCATCGCCATCGGCGCCGCAATCTGCCTGGCGCAGTTTGGCGAGTTCAGTTTCGTAATCGGGAGCGAAGCACTCCGATCCGAGATCATCAGTCCCGCGATGTTCCAGGCGGCGATCGGCGCCTCGCTCATCTCCCTCTTCGCAACACCGTTACTGGTCGCAAAAGCGAAACCAATCGCCACCTCGATCGATCAACTGCTGGTACGGCTACACCTCTGGAAATCCTCACTTCCTCCGGAGTTGCCGCCCGATTCGGAGCTGTTCGGCCACGTCATCATCGTGGGATACGGACCCGCCGGAGCAGAGGTGGCTCGAAGCACGGTGCTCGCCGGCCTCACTCCGATGGTGATCGACATCAATCCGCGACTCGTCGAACAGGCGGCCTCGGATGGATTCCGGTCCGAGTTTGGGGATGGCGCACAGCACGAGATCCTCGAGCACATCGGCGCTCCACGAGCGGCGGCACTGGTGGTGACCCTGCCGGAGCCGCAGACCGCGATGGCCACGATCACTCAGTTCAGATCCCTGAACCGAGACGCGATTATCGTCGCCCGCGGCCGATACGAAAGATGGGTGACCGATCTTGAGACGGCCGGCGCTGACTTCGTGATCAGCGAAGAGTCGATCGCCGGAACCATGCTCGGCGCCACGCTCGTCTCGAGACTCACGGGAGACACCACGGCAGCCGCCGACCTGAAGGCGGCTCCAAAGTCATTGGATTCCGACGACGTTGACGTTCGGTCGTAAAACCACCCAACTCTGACGAAGAATCCCGTCGCTGCCGAGTGCAGAATCAACTGTCAGTGATTGATCGCGCTCCAGAGCGATTCTGCACCAGCCATTGCCTTGATGCTCCCATCGAGGACATCACGTGGGCCGGTGCCTTCACCGTAGGACTTCCGCATCAACTTCTCATCGATGCTCACGCCGAGACCGCCGATTACTGCGCCGCCATACAAGCCCTTGACAATCGAGATCACCGTCGTCTCGCCGGCCTTCATGGGATCTCCTGCCGCCCCCGTCGCGCGAATCGCCGTCCCGCTCGCCTCGGCGATGAATCGCGTGCCGTTGAATACGAAGTCGTCGAAGGAGTCGGCCGATCGGAAGACCAGAAGGATGTCAGCCGTCTTTCCACCGATCTGCAGCCCGATGCTCCCCGAGATGTAGTCGAGTGGCAATGGCGCGGACCATGCGCCATCTAAACGTCGCATGGCGACACCGTGCCCGCCCATCATTCCGATTCCGAATCCACCGCCTCCGATCTCGAGAATCGCCACGCCCTCGGCACCGACGAACGTCGAGCTATCAATTTTTCCAGAGAGTCGAAGGTCGTTGACGACTCGCGCATCCTGAAAACTCTGATACGCGATGGAGTCCGGACCACAACCCCATCCAGTAAGAAGGGTCAGAAGGAGCAACCCGAAAAAGGATTTCGTCTTCGATCGGCTCGTGCATGCGGCGGTGGGAATGTCCATGTTCTTGATCCAATTGACGGGTTACGGGGTCGTGTGATTTGCATTGGAACCCCAGACGGGGGGAGGATAAGGACATGAGAGCACTCCCGCACCTCCGTCTCGGCGTTCTTGGCATTCTCTACCTCCAGACGCCAGCGGCGACGGCCTTCCAAGCGGATTCCGGGTCCGGCCCGGATGCGAATTCTCGGACGATCCGACTCGGCGATCTCCAACAAACGCAATTCGCCGCGAACATCGATGCCGAATCCGGCGTGACCACGTTGTTCCCCTGCCCGGCCGAGACCACGACGTACGTCCCTTTTGCTGAAGCTCCGCCTCTGGGCGTCACCGATCTCGATCCGCTGCTCCCAAGCCCCTTGGCCGCACCTCTGGCGCCGCTCCGGAATGGCGAGTCATGGACGAAGCAGAACATGGGGCTTACTTGGAACATCTATTACACCCTGCTCTACCAGCACGCGACGAGAACCAATGACGGGCTCGGGCGTGATGCGGGAAGCGGACGGCTCGATCTGAACTTCGACTGGGTTATCTTCGACGAACCGGACCTCGGTCGCGGCAGCATCGGCTTCCTGCTTAGAAGCGGCGTCGAACTGGGGCAGTCCAACGACTACACGATCGGAAATGCCGTCGGCTCGGCGCCGGTCAATCTCAATGCGCTCCAATGGACCTATCCCACATCGTTTGACCTGCTGTACTGGCAGCAGGCCTGGTGCAACGACCGTGTCATCGCGACCGTGGGCAAGGTCCATCCAAATCAGTACATCCAGCTGAGCCGCGTCGCTAATGACGAGAGCCGCCAGTTTCTTGCCGGGGTGTTCGACGGCCTCAACACCCTCGGCTCGACGCTTGGCACGTACACGTCCGGCGCGGCGATCCAGGTCGTCCCGATCGAGGGCCTCTATGTCAACGCCATGTGGGCGGATCCCGACGGCGGCCCCGACGAAGGGTTCGGAAGTCTCGGAGACGGAAGCTGGTGGGCCGCGGCACAGATCGGAATCACTCCCGTGCTCGAAGGGCTCGATGGCAACGAGGTCACGGGCAACTGGAACTTCGTGTTCGCCGGGACCAACCGAGGCGTCAAGAGGTCGACGTTGCAATCCGAGAGCCAAGGCCAGTCCAACGGAAACGGCTTCGGCCTGCTTCTTCAGCAAGGCCTCGCAAGTGCCGACGAGAACGAGAACGAATGGAGTTGGGGGGTGATGGTCGAACAGGGCCTGACCAGCGACCTCGACCTGCTTCTCCAGTACGGATCGAGCACCGACGGCATGTCCGCGATCGATCGGCAATTCAATGCCGCGATTCGATGGGATCGTCCGTTTGGACGTCGCGACGAGGCGATCGGGGCCGGATTCAGCTGGTCCCGGCCCACGGATCTCTACGATCCATCACGCCGCGAGATCTTGATGATGGAGACCTACTACCGGATCCAACTGACCGAGAGCATGCAGCTCTCGCCTGATCTCCAGATCATCCTTCAACCTGCGACCGGCGCCGATAGTCCGGTCTACGTCTTTGGCATCCGGCTCAAGACCCAGTTCTGATCTGCTGGCCGACGAGAAAGGCCGCCCCGATGCGGGACGGCCTTGAGTTCTCGTCTTCGGTTCAATCGGCGGATCAGAGCCCGGCGACCGCCCATCCGTCGCGATACTTTCGAGTCACGTACTGGTTGAGCTCGGGTTTGTTGGTGAACTTCATCCCCGTCGCATCCCACTCAAGCATTTCATTCGGGGCTCGGCTTGCCAGCGCGCCGATGGCGAGTGTCTCCGAGACCTTGCCGGCGTAGCTGAGCGGCGTCAGGCTGGGATCGCCACCGCGGGCGTGATCGATCCAGAGGTGCCAGTGATTGCCACCGCGGGCCTGGGGCATCTCCATGTTGCGTTCCATGCCCTTGCGGAAGTACTTGTAGCCATCGCCTCCCTGAGGAACGAGGAGCGACGCCTTCTCGCCGACAATAACCACCACGTTCTGGGGAAGAACATAGTCGGCCGGAAGTCCGAGCTGTGACGGGGGCGGCGTCACCTTGCCGTCGTACCACGTGAACGGGATGTCCTCGCCGCCCGAAGTCTTGTTCCCCGGGAAGATCATCTTGACGACCTCGGTGGAGGGGAACTGGTCATCGGTGCAGTCCGTGGCCTCGCAGATTACGGTTTTGGGATCTCCAAGATCCAGTGGCTGGAAGGCAGCATCGACGATGTGACACGCCATGTCACCCAGGGCGCCACAACCGAAGTCACGGACACCGCGCCACGCGAATGGCGCGTAGGCCTTGTCGATGTAGGGCCGAGCGGGCGCGGTTCCGAGCCACAGATCCCACTCGAGCTGGCTGGGGACCGGGTTGCTTCCGGGAGTCCGCGGGTTCCCCTGAGGCCACCAGCCGTTGGGCCGGTCGGTCCACGCGTGAATCTCCTTGATCTGCCCGCAGATCCCGTCACGGAGACCCTGCATGCAACGCTGTTTCATGACCCGTGATGCGTTCTGCGTACCCATCTGAGTCGCCAGCTCTGGCTTGGCCATGGCGGTGTTTCGAAGCGCTCGACACTCGTGAACGGAATGCGCCAGCGGCTTCTGGCAGTAGACATGTTTGTTCTGATTGAGTGCCATCATCGCGATGATGGCGTGCATGTGGTCCGGCGTGGTGACCGAGACGGCATCGATCTGATCGCCCATCGAATCGAACATCTCGCGGAAGTCGACGAATGTCTTGGCACCCTGGTGCTTGTCGGCGGCAGACTTGAGGTTGTTCCGATCGACATCACAGAGTGCCACCATGGCCACTTCCGGGTGAGCCGATATCTCCCCCAGATCGCTCGCGCCCATTCCGCCAACACCCACCGAGGCGACATTGGTCTTCTGAAGGACGCCGCCTCGACCGAGCGTCGGCTTCCAACCGACGAGGATGACACCGGCGGCAGCCGCAGACTTAATAAAGGTGCGGCGGCCGAAGCTGCCGTTGGCGAGATGCGATTCTGTCATGTTGGACATGTCGGACTCCTGATGCTCGGCGGAGGCCGAGGCTGATTTCGATTCTTGGGGCGTATCGCGGGACCTCCTCACGATCGGAAGATCGCCAGTGATTCGGTCAGAAGACGATGCTAGCGTCAGGGTTTGGATTCGGGGTGAAAAATCGGCCTGACTCTCAGATCCTTGAAGTAGACCAGGTCGCCGTGTCCGCAGAATCCGAGATGCCCCGTCTTTCGAGACAGTCCCGGATGGTCCCGGCCACTAAGCGTCCCATCGCGGACGGCTTCGTCAAGGTCGATCTCATTGATCACCATCCCGTTGAGCACGACCCGGATCCGACGCCCATCCGCGCGAATCTCTTCAATGTTCCACTCTCCGGGCGGAGCCTGATATCCACGGAGCGCGGATGCGATTCCGTAGACGGATCCGTGGAACTGCCAAGGCTTGAGCCCCGCGTACTTTGAATGGCTGTTGTCGAGAACCTGTACCTCCATACCCTGGTAGGCGGCGTCACCGGTCGACGGCGCTCGAACCGCGATTCCGTTATTCGCTCCCGGTGGGACCTTGAACGCAAATCGAAAGACGAAGTCGCCGAACTCCGCCTGCGTATAGAGATTTCCGCCCGCTCGATCGGGGAAGGTGCGAATCACCCCATCTTCAACTCCGTAGCCTTCGGTGTTACCGATCCAACCGGTGAGATCACGGCCGTTGAAAAGCGGCTGGAAGCCACCATCATCGACGCCGATCCGCGCGAGTGAAACCTTGTCGACGAGCGCCGCAGACTCCCGCCCCGCATCCTTGTTGTCGATGGTTCGGAAGACGAGCGTGAACGGTCCCGATATCGCGAATCCCGAGGGGATCTCGAGGTCCACGAATCGGCGCCTCCAGAGGCCCGCCTCGACCACGCTCGACGTGACGAGTGGGAGGTTCTCTCCGTTCTCGATCGATACCGAGATCCTCGACGTATCGGGGCCCCTCTGTGCGACACCGAACCCAACCCGATACGACGCCCCGGGAGTGATGACCCCGTCGGCGAGAACATGGCTTGTGGCGCAGCCGCCCCGCGCTCCGAGCGCCGCGACCTCGCCGTCGAACCATTCCGAGTCTGGGTCGCCGTTCTCCTTCGGCGACCAGTGTCCCGCGTCCGCCGAACCAGTACCT
Source organism: uncultured Phycisphaera sp. (assembly GCA_937919685.1). Lineage (GTDB taxonomy): Bacteria > Planctomycetota > Phycisphaerae > Phycisphaerales > SM1A02 > UBA12014. The sequence goes on along the minus strand of CALFOM010000084.1, from coordinate 19,163 downwards.
GTGAATTGCCACCCTTGTCCCGTGGAATCGAATTCCGGATTTCCGATTTGAATCGGCTCGAGCACCACCACCTTCGTATCCGCGCCTGCCCTCATTGACGTCGAGTGCAGCGAAATCAGGGTGAGCGCGATGAGGGAGAGTATCTTCATACCCGCGATCATACGGGAATCGATTCCGGCTACCTATACCAATATGACCCTTGTTTCGATGAGCGGCGCAGCCCCGTCTCTGACGAGAGGCTCCCCAGCCGTCATGATGTCGCCTTGATGAATTCACTCCACTCGAAGATCTTCGCCGACGGCACGGAAGTGCTCCAAAGCAGCCTGCTGGCACGCCATCGATTTCCGCACGCGTTCTCGACGCGAATCGGGCCGGGGAGTGGGACGTTCGATCTCGCCCGCCCAGGCGAGAGCCTTCTCGGCACGTCGGACGAGGTCCTTCGTGCCAATCTCGCCAGATTCTCGCGGGTCCTTGGTCTCGACGCACTCGAGGTCGCCACGGCGCGACAGGTCCACGGCACCGCCATCGTCGATGGTTCACTGGCCGAGGCCGCCGAGGCGGACGTTCTTGTCTCGGACGCCCCGTATCGCGCGGTCGCCGTGCGAACCGCCGACTGCGTTCCAATACTCCTCGCCTGCCGCAGAACCCGGATCGTCGCCGCCGTGCATTCCGGCTGGAGGGGACTTGTCGCCGATGCGCCAGGTGCAGCCGTGTCCCATATGGAATCACTTGGTGCAGATCGCCGGAATATCCTCGCGGCCATCGGGCCCGCGATCGGCGTCGAACGTTTCGAGATCGGTTCCGAAGTGGCGGACGAGTTCGTCGAGTCGGGGCTCGGGGGTTGCCTCCGGACCGGATCTCCACGGCCGCACGCCGACCTGTTCGACGCCGCAAGACGCCGGCTACTTGATGCGGAGATTTCGATCGATTCCATCGACGGCGCTCCGTGTTGTACGTCGATGGATCCTCGTTTTTTCAGTCATCGGTCCGATTTCGGGCGGTCCGGAAGGCACTTGTCAGGAATCGTCGGGGGAGAGTCCCGAAAGACTGAAGATGAGCATGTAGACTGACTCTGTGCCAAGGGGTAGACCTTCATCCAACTCAGCGCGAGAGGAGCCAGTCTCGGCCCTACTCGACATTCTCGCGGATATCGCTGCGGACATGCTCGATCGAGACGACTCCGACGCCTGGCCCCCACTGGTCGTCGACGGCCTCCTCAAGATCGAAGGAATCGCCTCCGCGACCATCTGGCGCCGATCGGCGATCGACACACCGATCGTGAGCATCGCCAGCAGCGGCCTAGAGAACGACTCCGTTCTGGGCGACTCACGCGATCTCGCCGAATCCGTACTCGAGACCATCGGCGACGAGACCGTCACGACGCCCTCCGGTCCGGAAGCGATGATCGCGACCATCGCGATCATCGCGATCAGACTCGACCATGACACCGTCCTCACGTTCTCGGGATTGTCGGAATCGCGGGCCGAACTTCTCGTTTTTGCACATCAAACGGTCCGAATGCTCCGCGCACCGATCGCGGCCATCGGTCGTGGCATGGAACTCCGCGCCGTTAGTCTTGATCTCGCACATCATCGAGCCCTCGAGCGTCGCATCGCGGAAGCCCTGAGCACCGTGACGGACACCGCCTCGCTGGGTTCGACGGTTCAGAGCCTGGCGGAAACGAGATTCAAGGTCGAATACGCCGCGATGTACTTTCTCGACGCGGGAACGCGTTACCTCCGACTGGTGGGGAACAAGGGTCTCAACGAGTGGGAGATCGAGGACGCGGAACGTACGGCCTGGGACCGACATCCCGGCCGAGTAATCCGCACCGGCGAGACGGTGCATGTGCACGACACGAAGAGCGATCCGGGGAAACGTTCCGTGACGTCGGCGAGAAGAGTCGAGATCCGCAGTCGCTGTTACCTACCCGTTCAGGCGGGCGGCGAGATCGTCGGTGCCCTCGGCCTCGCCTCCACCAAGGTCGGCGCCTTCGATAAACGCCACGTCGAAGGCCTCAAGTTCCTCGGCGACCTCGCCGGACTGACCTGGCTCCGGCTCCAAGAGGAAGCCCGAAGACAAACCCGCGATCGGGTGCTGGTCGCGAGTGGGGACGCCGCGGACCTGCTCCTGGCATCTCCTCGGTGGCGGGATTCGATCATAAAGGTGCTTGCCCTGATCGAGACCTCATTCCAGTCTTACTCCGCAAGGTTCATCGACGTCGACGGTCAAAGTCTCGGCGGACCAGCGAGCATGGTCGACGTGCCGGCAGCCTTCCTGCTCGCGACGGCCGCTGCCGAAACGGGAGGACTCGTTGGCAACGGCGCCGAACCGGTCCCGGGGTTCGAATCCGACATTCCTGCGATCTCGACCAGTTTCGTCTCAGTTCCCATCTGGGTTCGCGGCGAGACGGCCGGCATCCTCCTCGTCGAAGACGTCAATCGCGTGCGGGTTCATGATCAGAACTCGATCGCTGCCCTTCGCGCGTTCGCGGACTCAATCGGAACGACGATGGCACGCGAGGCTCTGGAAGGGGAACTGGTTCATGCCCAACGAATGGAAGCAGTCGGGTTGCTCGCGGGAGGCATCGCCCACGATCTCAACAACCTCCTCTGGCCGATCTTGGTGCACTCCGCGACCCTCGCGGATTCGGAAACGGAGGAATACCGGCTGGAAATGCTCGCCGACATTCAGTTGGCAGCCCGCCGCGCGGCCGAACTCGTGGAGCAGATCCTCTTTCTGAGCCGACGACGAGTGATCGCCGATTCCGACACGCTCCTCATGGATGTGGTTGAAGAGGCGATCGTGCTCCTGGCGCCGTCTACGCCGGATCACATCAAAGTCAATTCCGAGATCATCGATACGACCGCAACCACGCGTGGGGATCGAATGGCACTGCTTCGGATGGTTCAGAATCTGATCACCAATGCTCGACACGCCATCGAGGGAACACGCGGAACCGTGACCATCTCGTTGCGACGAAGTCCCACAAACCAAGACATTGTCCATCTGGAGGTCCGTGACGACGGGGTAGGAATCTCGGAGGAAATCCGAGAGCGTCTCTTCGACCCCTACTTCTCGACACGGGCGACCGGACGTGGCACCGGCCTCGGTCTGACGATCGTCCACCGCGTGGTCACGGAGCTCGAGGGGATGATCGAAGTCGAGAGCGAACAAGGCAAGGGCGCAACCTTCCGAATCTCGCTCCCGCGAACCGAGAAAGTCGGCACTCAAACGATTCCGGTCGTACCGCCGAGTTCTCCCCGCGGAAACGAGCGAGTACTGGTCGTCGATGATGATCCAATGGTGCTGCAGACCAGCATGTCTTTGGTCGCTTCCCTCGGGTACGAAGTCGAAATCGCCGATGGGACGGATGCCGCTCTTGCAGTCTTCGATGAGGCGCGGGAACAAGGAAACGAACCACATCTGGTGCTCACCGACCTCACCATGCCAGACCGAGACGGGATCTCGCTCGCCGAGTCGCTCCGTGATCGTGGATTCGCAGGGCCGATCGTCCTCATCACGGGATTCGGTCACGAGTCTGCCGAGCGTGCCTCAGAAGCAGGGGTGACCGAGATCCTCCAGAAACCGATCCCTCGCGAGGATCTCGGAATCGTGATTCGAAGACTGCTGGACCAGTTCGGCTGACCAGAACCGCGGGAGGCGAATGAAGCCGCCAGCAAGCGAGCAGGCCGTCCAAGCCGGAGTCTCGTAGACTCGCAACATGCATTGCTGGAAACTCATACTCGTAGGATTCGCAGTCGCTCTCCTGTCGGATCGGGGAACCAATGCCGATTCCAAACCAGTGAACCCACCGTCCGTGGTCTTGGTGATCGCTGATGACGCCGGATGGATCGACTTCGGGTTCCATGGCTCAACAGAGATCGCGACGCCAGCGCTCGACCGTCTCGCCGCCGAGGGTGTCGTCCTCGAAGCCTGTTATGTGACGGCCTCCGTCTGTAGTCCTTCCAGAGCCGGAATGCTCACCGGGCGATACCAGCAACGATGCGGCCACGAGTACAACCTTCCCGGTGAGGCCCCTCGTATCGAAGGCGGACTCCCCCTCACCGAACGCACCATCGCCGACCGGATGCGGGCGGCGGGATACGCCACGGGGCTGATCGGAAAGTGGCACCTCGGCCTCGCTCCCGCCTTTCACCCAACGAATCGCGGCTTTGATGAATTCCATGGCTTTCGCGCTGGGAGCCGATCCTACTTCGGCAACGAGAAACTCACCGGAGGCGACCGCGGGTATGAACACGCGCGTGGCGCCGACCGAAAATCGGAAGTCGAATCGGAGATCGCATATCTCACCGACACGATCGCCCGCGATGCCGTGACCTTCATTCGCGATCATGCCGACCGACCGTCGTTCCTCGTGGTCGCGTTCAATGCACCCCATGGACCGATGCATGCGACCGAGGATGATTTGGCGTCGATCGATCCGGCCGTGGCGCCGAATCACCGACGGATCTACGCCGCGATGATGCAGTCTCTCGACCGTGCCTGCGGTTCCATCGGCGACGCCATCGACGCCTCGGGACGCGACACGATGCTCATCTTCGTCAACGACAACGGCGGAGCCACGAATAACGCATCGGATAACGGCCCATGGCGCGGCATGAAAGGTTCCCAGTTCGAGGGAGGAATCCGCGTACCCGGCTTCGTCCGCCGCTCCGACGTCGTGAAGCCCGGATCCATCGAGCATCCGGTCAGCGCCCTTGATCTCGTGACGACCGCCGTCGCGGTCGCCGATGGGGATCTGGCCGGCCTCGACGGCGTCGATCTCGACCCCTGGCTTCAGTCACGAACTACGGACCGCCCCCACCAGCAACTTTTCTGGCGGCGAGGTCCCGTCGCGGCCGTTCGGGATCTCGACCTAAAGTTGATACGCATCGAAGGTCACGGGACGCTCCTCTTCGATCTGCGAGCGGACCCCGGAGAACAGCAGGACCTCTCCCCTGAACGCCCGAGCGAGACGATCAGACTGCTCGCCGAACTCGCGGCGTGGGAAGGCATGATGATTCCCCCTCGATGGACGACCGGACCCATGTGGCGCGAGAACCTTCTTCAAAAACACCGGATGGACGTGGTCGGTCGCGAGGCTGAACGTGCCATCCCCTGAAGCGAGCCCCCTATTCTCGATCGATCAGGTCCGGGCGGCGACGCAACTTGCGACGGAGTCCCTTCCTGCGGCCTTCGTCGATCGGCTCCAATCCGACTTCGCACCAACGCCCGACGTCGCGGATCGCCTCCTTGCCGCGACCGCTCTGGACCTGCCGCGCGGCCTGCGGGTGAACCCACTTCGCGGCGACCCCGAAGAGACGATCCGGGAACTCGACGAGCTGGGACTCGCGGGCGTCCCCGTCGACTGGGCGGCATGGAGTCGGGTGATTCCTCGTTCGACGTCACGAGCGGTCACCGAGACCGAAGCGTGGCGAGAGGGGCGGGTGGTCCTCCAATCACTGACCTCGATGCTTGCGGTCATGAGCCTCGACCCTCATCCAGGCGAGCGCATTCTCGATCTCTGTGCTGCCCCGGGTGGAAAAACCTCGCTGATCGCAGCACTGGCTGGGAATGACCTGCACATCCTCGCCAACGACCGAAGCCGCGTTCGCTGCATGCGGATGCGGGCGATGCTCAAGATGCTAGGCGCCGAGGCTTCGATTCGAACCGCCCCCGGCGAGCGCATCCCATTTCGCGATCACGGCACCTTCGATCGCGTCCTCGTGGATGCACCTTGCTCCGGCGAAGGCCGCTTCCGTGCCGACGATCCGGGGAGCCATGAGAAATGGTCCGTCAAGGGCGTGCGACGACTCGCCTCCGTTCAGAAGTCACTGCTTCACGCCGCGATCCAGGCGGTTCGCCCGGGTGGCATCATCGTCTACTCGACCTGCACCCTCGGACAAGAAGAGAACGAAGCCGTTCTTCGACGCGCGCTCCAACGGTACGGCGACGGTCCAACCGGAATGGCACTCGATTCGCTCCCGTCTGGAATCCCGAAGGGCCTGGCACTGCTTGATCCACCGACTTCGCCGGGAACGTCCCCCGAGACCGCCCTGCGGCGATTTGGATCGAACCCTGAAGGCGATCACCAGGACGCCGCTATGGAGGGGTTCTTCATCGCACGATTCCGCAAGAAAGGCGGCGTGGAGGTCCCCTGACGCAGGATTTCACGATCAAGTGTCCGATTTCGAATTCGTTTGGACACGACAGTCAATCAAGAAACCTCGATACTCTCGACGTCCGATCATCGAAGCTCGACACTCGATTTGGCCTGATGACCGCGAACGACACCACCGGAGGTCTCAACCATGAACCTGCAGGAACTTCTATTCGACGACGGTGCCATCTGGTTCTTTGGAATCGCAGCGATCGCCTCGCTGCTCTTCATCCTGACCATCGCCATGCTCTTCATGGGCGGTGATGGCGGATTCGATGCCGACACCGGTGACGCCAGTGACGGTGCGTTCAAGGTTCTGTCCTTACAGGGAATCGTTGGATTCTCGATGGGATGGGGCTGGGGCGGTCTCGCCGCCTTCCGAAATCTCGATCTCACCTGGCCGCAGTCGGCCTTGTTCGGACTGGTGATTGGCACTGCATTCCTCTGGCTCCTCTGGCTCGGCTTCAAAGCGATGCACGACCTGACTGGTGATGGCAACATCGATCCAAATGATGCCATCGGCACCGAAGGCACGGTGACCATCGCGATCCCGTCGGAAGGCAGCGGACGCATCTCCGTCGTCGTCCGCGATCGACAACGTGAATTCAAGGCAGTGGCCAACGGCAAGGCCGTCGCGACTCGTACCGCGATCCGAGTGGTCGCATCCCGCGGCGACGGCACCCTCGAAGTCGAGCCGGCCTGAGCGACTTTCCCGCTTCTACTGGGGTCGTGAACAAGGCCGAAACTTCTCTCTCTTCTCTCTTTCTTTTCGAAGGACACCATATGGAACCCGTCATCTGGCTTGGCGTCATCGGCGCCGCCGCACTGATCGCCTTCTTCTTTCTGATCTTCTTGGTCAAGCAGTACAAGCGATGCCCGAGCAACCGAATCCTCGTGATTTACGGCAAGGTCGGAAGCGAACGAGCTTCGAAATGCCTCCACGGTGGTGGTGCGTTCGTGATTCCGCTCATCCAGGATTACGAGTACCTGTCACTCGAACCACTGGTCATCGAAATCCCACTGGAAGGCGCTCTCTCACTCAACAACATCCGAGTCAACGTCCCAAGTACCTTCACCGTGGGCATCTCCACCGACCCGGTTCTGATGAACAACGCCGCGGAACGTCTCCTGACATTGAGCGACACCGCCATCCGCGATCAGGCCCAGGACATCATCCTGGGGCAGCTTCGCTTGGTCATTGCGACCCTTTCAATCGAGGAGATCAACAAGGATCGCGAGAAGTTCATGACGTTGATCAACGAGAACGTCGCCGACGAAATCAACAAGGTCGGCCTCGTACTCATCAACGTGAATATTCGCGACATCACCGACGAAAGCGGTTACATCAGCGCCATCGGCAAGCGCGCGGCCGCAGAAGCCATCAACCGTGCCAAGGTCGAAGTGGCCCAGCAGGAGCGGGAAGGTGCCATCGGCGAGGCTGAAGCAGTGCGTCAGCAGGAAGTCAGGGTCTCGGAGGAAAACGCAAAGACCGAAGAGGGGCGGAAGCAGGCCGAGAAGACCCAGCGACTCGCGCTCGCGACGTTCGAAGCTGAAGCGGTCACCGGCGAAGTGGAATCGCGCCGGAATCAGGAGATCGCGACCGCGGAGCGGAAGGCCGAGACTTCGGTCGCGGCGAAGAACGCCGAAAAGATCGAGCGGGTCGAGATCGCGAAAGCGGAATCAATCGCACGACAAGGCGAAAACGCCTCCGCGGCTGAGATCGCAGACTCCGACGCCCGGCTCGCGGAAATCCGCGCCGAGACCAAGCGACGCTCGGACGTCGCCGCCGCCGATGCGTCCCGTGCCATCCTCGAGATGGAACGGAAGGAAGAACTCGCCCGGCTGGCGAAGGACGTGATCGCACCGGAGGAGATCCGGAAGCAACAGATCGAGATCGCTGCGGAAGCGACCGCGGAAAAAAGTCGACGTGAAGCCGCCGGTGAAGCGGACGCCATCATCGCCAGATACAACGCGGAAGCCGAAGGCGTCCGGAATGTCCTCAAAGCCAAGGCCGACGGGTATCGGGAACTCTTGGCAGCGTGTGCTGAGAATCCGCAGATCGCGCCGACCCTCCTGCTGATCGAGCAGCTCCCAGAGCTCGTCAAGGAACAGGTCAAGGCGATTTCCAATCTGAAAATCGACAAGATCACGGTCTGGGACGGCGGTCGAGGCGAGAGTGGACGAGGAAGCACCAGCGACTTTCTCTCCGGGCTGATCGGCTCCCTGCCACCCATGCACGAACTCGCCCAGCAGGCGGGAATCGAGTTGCCGGGCGTACTCGGGAAGATCGGATCCTCCAGCACCGCGGTGGAAGCAAAACCCCTCGCAGACCCGGATCCCGTCCTCGACGAAGACTGATCCCGACGCCAGCATCGAACGACCCCGCCCGCCTCACCCGGTGGCGCGGGGTCGTCGTTTTTCTCGACCGCTCGATTCTCTTGACATCAAAGACCTTCAATTGCGGGCCTCGGGCTCACGACGGCAAGGGCGACGCGATCTATCACGTCGACGACGGAAGAAACCTGATCGCCGATACGGCGGGTCTCACGGAATCCCGCACCGCGACCCGGGTCAACGAGAACTTCAACTCGACCAACGACGGGGATGGTAGTTTCGACGACGGAGCCGTGACCGTGGTGGATCTGGGCATCTTGCTGGCCGCCGTCGATCCCTGCTCCTGAGTCCAACCGTCGTCGAAATCCATGGCCATCGACGGCATGCCACGCCTGTTCATCAGCCCACCTCCCCCTTCGACTTTGGTCGGAGGGGGGCTTCTTTCTGGGGCGATCTCGACCGACGTCATCCGCCGGAGTCCCGGGGTCCGGGTACCCTCTCGGCATGAGCGATACGTACGAATTCGACCTTCTGGTCATCGGCAGCGGCCCGTCCGGCCAGTCGGCGGCGATTCAGGCATCCAAAATCCACAAGCGCGTGGCGCTGGTCGAAAAACGAAGGCGAGTGGGCGGCGTCTGCACGTTCACCGGGACCATCCCATCCAAGACCCTCCGCGAGGCGATCATCTCCACCACCGGCGGCGGTCGCGACGACGGATTGACCATTCAATCTCGCCCAGAGATGGCCGATCTGATCAATCGGGTGAATCAGGTCATCGCGTCGGAAACCTCCGTTGTTCGAAACAGCCTTGCTCGAAACAACATCACCGTGCTCGAAGGGGAAGCGTCTTTCATCGATGCACATCGCATCGCGATCACCAACGACGCCGGCACCCGGGCGGTCACCGCGGAGAACATCCTCGTCGCCTGTGGAACGAATGCGGCGTCGCCTCCGACCGGACCGAGCGACGGCAGACTTATCCTGACCTCCGACGATGTTCTGAAGATGAAGGAACTGCCTTCGAACCTCGCGGTGGTCGGTGGCGGTGTGATCGGGGTGGAATACGCGTCGATCTTTGCCACCGCCGGCGTACAGGTGACGCTGATCGATCGCCGGGATCAACTGCTCGACTTCGTGGATCGCGAGATCGTCGATGAACTAATGCATCAGATGCGGAAGAAGGATGTGACGTTCCGACTGGGAGAAGCCGTCGCAAGAGTGGAAGTCTTCGAGGAGGGTCGCCCCGAAGTCGAACTTGAGCTCGAGAGCGGAAAGAGGATCATCGCGGACTGCGTGATTTTCTCGATCGGCCGAAGCCCGGCGACCGAACCGCTACATCTCGACTCGGCCGGTGTGGAAGTCGATGACCGAGGACGGATTCCCGTCAATGAGGCATTCCAGACCAACATTTCGAATATCTATGCGGCTGGCGACGTGATCGGTTTTCCGGCGCTCGCCGCGACCAGCAGTGAACAAGGACGGATCGCCGCATGCCGGATGTTTGGATATCAGGCCGAGAATTTCGGAACGCTCTATCCGTATGGCATCTATGCGGTCCCCGAAATCTCGATGTGCGGGGCGACCGAGGAACAGTTGACCCGAGATCGGGTCCCTTACGAGGTCGGGGTCGCCCGCTACCGGGAAACCGCCCGCGGCCAGATCCTCGGCGACGATACCGGCATGTTCAAGATGCTCTTCCACCGAGAGAGTCACAACCTACTCGGTGTTCACTGCATCGGAACGAATGCCACGGAGCTCGTCCACATCGGCCAGGCCGTGATCTCCCTCGGCGGCGGACTCGACTTCTTCATGAACAGTGTCTTCAACTACCCGACGCTCGCCGAGGTCTACAAGATTGCCGCTCATAACGCCGCGAACCGTCTTCGGCACGTGCGAGGTCCGCGGCAGAAAATCGACGCAAAAACGGCTCCGACACCGGTGATGAGCGCCGAGGTCCCGGACCGTGACGATCCCCGACCGAACAGAGAATCTCCGCCGGCCGGAAGCCGGACCACCGAACGAAACTCGGGCGGCTGACGGATCCGAGGCACTATCTGAGGCATGACCGCGTCCGATCCGCCGAACAGGAACGTTCCCATTTGAGAGATCCTCGCCGGCTCGAACTCGCAATCCGAAAAATGAGAGCCGTTGGACCCGAACATCAGGATCCGTGCGGCGATCCGACGTTCGGTCGAACGTATCATCCTTGAACATGTCAACCCACGCCGTACTCCACATTCGATGCCTTTTCGTCGCCGCCGTGATGACCACCTGGTCATTGGGCATCGACGCTGCACAGGATGCGAACTGGCCACCTGACGTCCCAGTCGGTCAAAACCCGATCGGTCGGCCGACCCGCCTTCCAAGCAGCATCCGCGCCGTACCGAAGTCCAACGGTGCATGGCGATGCGTCGTCCGATACCAGGGTGGCACCGATGCCGAACAGGTCTCACTCGTCGGCGATTTCAACGCTTGGGATCCATCCAGCACACCCATGGAACGATCTGTGTCCGGCGGGTGGACCGTTGCGATCGATCTCGAGGACGGAACCCACCTCTACAACTTCATCGAAGACTCCGAGCATTGGATCGCCGATCCCGTGAACGCACAGCGGCTTCCGAGAGGCCGCGGCGTCGACCAAGCTATTTTCTGGCTCGGCCCCGATTCGATGCTTGACCCCACCAGAGGTGTTTTGGGCGACGGCGTGGTGGTCGGCGCCGGGCTGCGCCACGACCCGACGGATTGGCGCGATCTGCAACGCCTCCCCGACGGCGGCATTCGACTCGTCGCACACTCCCTCCGCGGTGACGTGGAATCCGCGAGCGTCGCGTTCTCCGATGGTTCCACGATCAAAATGACCGCCACTGATGGTTCTAAAATTCTTGACGCCTGGCGGGCCGACGTGCCGGCCGATCGCGAAGGACTCGCGTACACCTTTCTCTTTCAAGATGGAGGCCGCTTCGTGCGCCATCCCCAACTTCACGAACTCGACGCGAACATCCTTGGTTCTGCCACCCCTCGAACCCCCGACTGGGCCAAAAATGCCATCTGGTATCAACTGATGGTGGAACGATTTCGCGATGGCAACGACGCGAACGATCCGACAAAGATGCGACCATGGACCAGTGAGTGGTACACCCCCAGCCCCTGGGAAAGCGAGAACGGATCCACGTTCTACGACTCCTTCGTCTTTGACCGACACTACGGCGGCGATCTTCAAGGCTTGCGGGAAAAGCTCCCGTACCTGAAGGAACTCGGCGTCGACGCCCTCTATCTCAATCCGATCTTCCAGGCCGAAACCCACCATAAGTACGACGCGACCGATTACCGCCACGTGGACGAGCACTTCGGCGCCGGCCGTGGCGATTTCGACCGGGCCACGGCGGTCGAGGATTTCGGGGATGCCACGACATGGACCTGGTCCAAAAGCGACACCGTCTTTCTCGACACGCTCAAGGCCGCGAAGAAACTCGGTTTTCGAGTGATCCTCGACGGCGTATTCAACCACGTCGGCACCCGTCATCCCGCCTATAAAGATGTGAAAGAACGAGGCGTCGAGTCACCGTATGCCGATTGGTTCTCGGTGAGATCATGGGATCCCTTCGAGTGCGACGGCTGGGCGGGATTCGAAGGACTCCCCGCGTTTCGCAAGAGCCCCGAACACGGGCTCGCGTCCAAGTCGCTTCGGGACCACATCTTCGAGGTGACGCGTCGCTGGATGGACCCCGACGGCGACGGCGATCCTTCCGACGGAATCGATGGGTGGCGACTCGACGTGCCCGAGGAGATTCCGCAGTCATTCTGGGTGGAGTGGTGCGAACTGGTTCGCTCCATAAATCCTCAGGCCTACATCGTCGGCGAGATCTGGAAGCCCGCACCCGACTGGCTCGACGGCCGGACCTTCGATGCGGTGATGAACTATCCCTTCGCAGAAGCGGCTCTCTCATGGATCGCCCATGAAGACATGAAAATATCCGCGACCGAACTGGATCGTCGGCTCGGCGAATTGCGCGACTCGTATCCGTCCGAGGTTACCTACGCGCTCCAGAATCTCGCCGACAGCCACGACACCGATCGACTGGTCTCGAAGATCTTCAATCCGGACCGTGCATTCGACGAAGGGAACCGGGAACAGAACGATCCGACCTACGACGGCTCGAAGCCGCCGGACCGCAGTTACCGCCGAGCAAGGCTTTTCGCATTGCTTCAGATGACCTACGTGGGTGCCCCGATGATCTACTACGGCGATGAAGCCGGCATGTGGGGTTCGGACGATCCGAACAACCGCAAGCCGATGCTCTGGAAAGACCTCGAACCATACGACGCTCCGGAACAGAATCACGTCGATGATGAGCACCTTGAATTCTATCGGAGCGCGATTGCCCTTCGCCGAGAACATGCCGCCCTGCGGGTCGGTGGATTCCGCACGTTAATCGCTGACGACTCGCAGGACCTCTGGGTTTTCATTCGCGAAGATGCCGACGAGGAGGTTCTGGTCGCGCTCAACGCATCCGACTCCGAAGCCCGATTCAATCTCCCCGGCGAAGGATGGACTCCGGTCTTCGGCCAGTCGGACGGCCAAGACACCGACGCTCCGGTACCTGGGATTTCCGGCCGCGCCTGGGTTCGGAAGAAATGAGCCCACGCATGCCGGCCAGCCATTCGAGCCATCCTCTTCTGTCCGCGCGAACCGGCGGTGTCCTCCTGCATCCAACCTCGCTGCCGAGTCGGCGGGGTGCCGTCGGACTCGGCGATCTGGGGCCGGGGGCGCGAGAATTCATCGACTGGATGGGACGCGCCGGACTTTCCCGCTGGCAGATGCTCCCGATCGGCCCGGTAGGCAAGGGCGACTCTCCCTACAGCGGGCTCTCCAGTTTCGCGATCGAGCCGATGCTCGTGTCGATCGAGGATCTGGCTGAAGACGGCCTGCTTCCAAAGTCCGCAGCTCGAACGCCGAAGACGGACGACACCGGTCGCGCTTCTTGGTCTCTCACACGACGATGGAAACGGCCCCAGCTCGCGAAAGCCTTCGAGACGTTCCGGTTGAGACGAGGATTCGGATCTGCGGGATATCGTCGTTTCCAACGAGCGAATGAGCACTGGCTCACTGAGTGGTCAGGCTTCGCCGTCGAGCGGTCCAAGGAAGGTTCGGAAAATGACGCCAGCCGAGATCCTCGCTACCACTCGTTCATTCAATTCCTCCTCGATCAACAATGGGCACGTCTCCGGGCGCATGCTCGCACCCGCGACGTCCGTCTGATCGGCGATCTTCCGATCTTCTGCGGCGCCGACTCCGCGGACGTGGCCGGCCAGCCCGATCTCTTCAGACTCGATCGATCCGGGCGACCCACGGTGCTCACCGGATGCCCGCCCGACGCCTTCACCCGAAATGGACAATTGTGGGGCCACCCCCACTATCGTTGGTCAAATCACCGGCGTGAAGGATTCTCCTGGTGGCGGCGGCGCGTCCGCGCCACTCTTGATCGATTCGACCTCGTGCGAGTCGACCACTTCATCGGGTTCGTTCAAGCCTTTGAGATTCCCGGCGATGCCCCAAACGCTCGCCGAGGCCGATGGGGTCGTACTCCGGGTCGCGAACTTCTCGCCGCATTGCAGGCGGACGTCGGACCACTTCCGTTTCTGGCGGAAGACCTCGGCGCCGTGACGCCTCAAGTCACGAAACTTCGACAGGATTTCGGGCTTCCAGGGATGAGGATTCTCCAATGGGGATTTCGTGATCCCTCCGGTCCGAACGGTCCGTCGACGGACCTCCCCCAGTTCCATCCGGTTGATTCCGTGGTGTATCCCGGTACCCATGACAACGACACGGTCGCCGGTTGGTGGCGAAGCCTCGATCGGCAATCAAGATCGCGATTCACCACGTATGCCGGGGATGATCAGGCCCCTGCCGCTTCGATGACGCGTCTCGCCTTCACCAGTCCCGCTCGGACCGCCATCGTTCAGATGCAGGATCTACTCGGGCTCGGAAGCTCTGCACGAATGAATGTCCCTGGGAAACCACGAGGAAACTGGACCTGGCGGATGCGCCGAGCCGACGATTCCCGATCACTCTCCACCCGTCTTCACGGCCTGATCGCCATGAGCGGACGACTTCCGACCGGCTAAGCCTCACGCGGATTCTTCGCCGAGAATGCCCGTTTTCCGACCACTGCCCTCCCGATCTTGAACAGGACTCGACCATGCCCTCCCGCGGCCGCCACACCACCAGAACCTCCTCGCCAGCCACGTCTCCGGATCACCTCCGCGAACGCCTCTTTGAAATCGCAGGCAACCTTTCTTGGACCTGGATCGAAGCCGCGCAACGACCGTTCGCGATGCTCGACCCAATGGCATGGGAGGCAACGAACCATTCGCCGCGTGCCACGGTGCGGGCGGCAGGGCCCGAGCGACTGACCGCCAGTGCTGAAGATCCATGCTTTCTGGCGGTGCTCAAGACCGCGGAGACCGCATTGGAAGACGCCGGCCGAGCCAAGCGATGGTTCGCAATGAGTCACCGGGGTCGTGATGCTCGTCTTCGAGTCGCGTACTACTGCAGCGAGTTCGCCATCCACGAGTCGATGCAGCAGTACTCCGGTGGACTCGGCGTGCTCGCCGGCGATCATCTCAAGAGCGCCGAAAATCTCGGAGTTCCCCTGGTCGGCGTCGGACTCCTCTACCAGCATGGCTACTACCGTCAGCAGTTCGAGGCCGACGGTCGGACGCGGGTCCTCTATCCTCGATACGACTTTGCGGATTATCCGATCGAAGACACCGGCGTGGTGATCAGTTGTCCGATCGGACGTCGGCGCGTCAAGGCGAGGATCATGAAACTTCGCCTCGGCCGGACCCCGATCCTCCTGCTCGACACCGATCTGCCGGGTGCCACATCTGAGGATCGAAAACTGACCGAGGGTTTGTACAAGGGCGAGCCCGAATTGCGAATGCGTCAGCAAGTCCTCTTAGGCGTCGGAGGTGTGATGGCCCTCGAGGCCATGAAAGAGCGGGTCACCGTCCATCATCTCAACGAAGGCCATGCCGCGTTCGCCATCTTGGAACGAATCGCTCGCCTCGTGGAACAAGGCGTTGATCTTGAAAAGGCTCGTCGAAAAGTCAGAGACACCACCGTCTTCACGACCCACACGCCGGTTCCCGCAGGTCACGATCGATATGAACCACGGGCGGCGGCGACCGCGATGAGTTCGGTGCTGAAACGTGCGGGAATCACCCCCGAAACATTCGCCGACCTCGGACGAGAACGCCCGGGCGATCGGAACGAGTCGCTCTGCATGACGGTCCTCGCACTTCGATCCGCCGCTCAGGTCAACGGCGTCGCGAAACTTCACGGGGAGGTCTCGAGAGAGATGTGGCAAGGGGTTCATCCGGAGGTCCGCCACGTCGACGACGTGCCGATCCGCGCAATCACCAACGGTGTCCATCCCGGGACCTGGCTCGACCCAGCCGCCGCTGAATTCTGGAGAAGGCACATCGGGCTTCGACCGGAAACAGCCCGCCCGACGACGCCCGCTTGGGCCAAGGCGACCGGAGTGGATCCAGAGGAAGCCTGGGACCTCCGCAATCGACTTCGCGCCCGACTCGTCGGATTCCTTCGAGAACGAGCGGTCCGCCAGTCGAGAGCACTCGGCGAATCGCCTTCCGGCGTCTTGAGTGCCGGTGGGATCTTTCGGGAGGACGCACTCACCATCGGATTCGCTCGTCGATTCGCGACTTACAAACGAGCACCGCTTATCTTCCGTGACCGCAAGCGACTGGCGGCGATTCTGAACGACCCGCAGCGACCGGTGCAACTTGTGTTCGCCGGGAAGGCGCATCCTCGAGACACGGGTGGCCAGGATTTCGCTCGGACGATCCACCGCATGAGCCGGCAGCCGGAATTCATCGGCAAGGTCCTGCTGCTCGAGGAGTACGACATGCGGATCGGACGGGAACTGACTTCGGGGTGCGACGTCTGGCTGAACAACCCGATCCGCCCGCACGAGGCAAGCGGAACCAGCGGAATGAAGCCCCCGATGCATCTCGGCGTGAACTGTTCCATTCTCGATGGTTGGTGGCCAGAGGGTTTCGATGGAAAGAACGGGTTCGCGATCGAAGGTCACCCGGCGCGTCGAGGCGATGCGGCCCGGGATGCCGCGGATGCCACGGCGCTCTACGAAATCCTCGAAGACTCCCTGATACCCGAGTTCTTCGATCGGAGCCGATCCGATCTTCCAAAGCGCTGGGTCAAGCGGGCTCTTCGCAGCGCCGCGACCATCCCAGGTCCCTTCAGCACCCATCGAATGGTGGCGGATTACGTCGCGGAGGCTTACCTCCCCGCGAATCGCGGATGACACGAACCGGCCGTGGATCCGTCGGTCCGCATGGGCCGCATCGGCCGAATGGGCCGAATGGGCCGCATCGGCCGCATGGATCAACCGATCGCCGTTGACACCATCCGGACCTCGGAACCGTCGACTCCCCGACCGTGATCCGAATTCCACACCACGGCGATCCCGTGAGTATTGCTGCGGCCGGAAAGCACATCGCACGGACCGCCCTCGCGACTTTGCAGAACCGCCCGCCGAAGAACATCGGCGGGCGGTCGCAAGATTCAAATGTCATCACGCAGCAGGCGTCCCGTGGCCGGGGTCCCGCGGCTCACCACGCGAGGGTTCTTGGCTGGAGCGGACGAACCCAGATGTTGGCAAAGCTGATCGGATCTCCATGATCCTGAAGTCTGATCTGCCCTTCCGGGGAGTGCTTCGTGTAGGTCGCCTTCGACCCGTGCGACGTGACACCCATGAAGGTCGAGTGATTCTGAACCACCACTCCATTGAAGATCACGGTGGCGGTACCTGGCGACTTCAATGAACCGTCTTCGTTGAATCGAGGCGACGTGAAGATGATGTCGTATTCGTTCCACTCGCCATTAGGCCGGCAGGGATTGACCAGTGGCGGGTACTGCGCGTACATGGCGCCCGCCTGACCATCGGGATAGGTTTGGTTGGGATTCGAGCCGAGGATCTGCACTTCGTACTTGTCGAGAAAGAACACGCCACTGTTGCATCCGCCCTGGCCATTGCAGTCGCGATCGGCGGGAATCATCCACTCGATATGGAGCTGGCAGTCACCGAAGGAGTCCTTGGACTTCACGTCGCCGGTTCCGGCCTTGACCTGCATCACGCCATCGGCACCGACCGTCCATCGGTCGTGGTTCCAGGCGCCCATCCCGGTGCCGGGACCGAGAAGCACCGTCGCGTCGCTCGGGGCGGTTCCAGGGCTTGATGCGGTACCCGTCATCCCCGGCTCGACCATCGTCGGCTGTGGCCGCTTCATGTCATGGACTGGCCAGACCTTCGACTTCGTCGGAAGAGCGTCCTGTGGATTGCCTGCCATCTGCACAAACGCCTTGTGGATCTGCGAAAGCTGCGTTGCCTCTTTGGGTGAATCTTGAAGGGCGGTGAAGGCGAGCAACCCGGAGAGACCGAGGGTGGCGAAAGCGGCGACGATCGTTCTTGAATGGCGGGGGGACATATTGATGCTCCTGACAGCAGTGGAAGCCGGGGCATTCCCGGCAATGGACCCTCGCAGATTCGCAGGTCGATCCCATCGCGTCAAGGAGTCCGCGTCTGCGACCCCAGCCCCTGCGACTCTGTCAGGATATTGATTTCCGAGCTCGATGAGGCCGAGCGATGCGGGCGGTCCACGAAGCCTCAACCTTCCGGCGACTCGTCCGTTCGATTCCGCATGAAGTCGGCGACATGCGCAAACCGGGCGTCGAGAAACGTCCGCAACTCGCCATCGATCGCGAGATGATCCATGGCATGCGCCATGCAGGCCAGCCACTGGTCACGCTCGTTTACCCCGATAGAGAACGGAGCATGCCTCATCCGCAACTTCGGATGACCGCGCCGCTCCATGTAGAGCTGTGGCCCACCCAGCCATCCGCACAAGAATTCGAAGAGTTTCTGCCGGCTCTCGTCAAGGTCGTCGGGGTGCATCCCTCGGATGACCGAATACTCAGCCGCGTCGTTCATCCGGTCGTAGAAGGAATCGACCAGAAGTCTGACTCGATCCTCGCCCCCGATGGACTCAAAGGGTGTGTGGTCCGCTCCGAAGGTCATGCCGTCAGGTCCTCGACTCGTGATCTTGCGAAGGAAGCGGGGATCATAGCGAGAAACATACCGCGGATTCGATCGAGCCATGAGATATGGCTGCGAATGCCTATAGATCGAACCGGATCACCAGGCGATCGATCATCCTCGATCGGCATCGAACCCAGATGAGCCGACACCGCGGCTTCGAGATGTCGACCGAGTTGGGATGCGTCATCCGCGCCACATTCCGCGACCAGCCGTCGCAATCCGTCCACCCCGAGCATGTCGCCATCCGGCGATCTCGCTTCGATGTAATGATCGGTGTAGAGAATGATGAAATCGCCGGCGCCGATCGGCACGGTGAATTGCTCGTACTCGGTCCCGTCGATGACCCCGAGCGGGAGATTGACCATTCGGGAGGCATCGTCTCGAATCGGCCGCTTGAATGCCGAGGGCGAGAGGGCCATCCATTGATCGAGCTCCGCCGAATACCAGAGCGGGTCCGGATGACCGGCGGAACAGATGAACGCCTGTTGGGTCGGATCGAACCACGTCATGATCACGAAGGTCGCGAA
>CALFOM010000083.1 GCA_937919685.1 uncultured Phycisphaera sp. | reverse complement strand
CGATGATTCCGATGATTCCGATGATTTCGGCACTCGGTGCCCTCCTGGTCATCGGAGGCTGTGGCGATGGGGGCGGCGGAACCCCGAAGCCTCCCGCATCGACCCCGCCGGTGGTCGCCACCCGTCCGCCAATCGAAGGTCCGCCAATGCCGGAAGTTCCACCGGCGGAGGTGCCGAACGAGCCGACCGCAACCGGGTCGGATTGGACGGTCTCAACCTCGAAGAGCAATCCCCGAGTAGCGGAGGTGGGAGGGCTGGTCTTTCCCAGGCCCGGCAGTTGGGTCTGGTCGAAGCCTCGAATGCGATTCCGCACGTTGCAGTACGACGTGCCATCACGGCCGGACTCCGATGGTTCCGCGGAGATCGTCTTCTCGCTCTTTCGCGGATCCGACGGCGGACCGACGGACATGAATATCGAGCGTTGGGTCGGGCAGTTCCGAGATGCCGACGGAGAGGCTGTCGAAGCGGTCATCACCACCAAGGAAATCGGCGGTATGAGCGTCACCCGGATCGAGACCGCCGGCAGCTATCAATCGATGGGTGCAGCAGCGCCGCGGACCGGACAGGGACTGATCGGTGCGATCATCGAAGCTCCCGGGCGACGGGTGTTCGTCAGGCTCGTCGGTCCGGAGGGAACGGTCGCCGCCACCCGGGAGGCGTTTGATGCCATGCTTGACGGCGTCATGCCCGCTGGGTGAGACCCCGGGGAAACTCGAATCAGTTTTCGTAGAATTAGGAAGAAAGACCCGGCCCGGACTCGATCGAGTCGGGGCCGGGTCGATTTTTCAACTCTGGATCAAGTCGTCAGGCGGTGGCTTCCGCGAAGCGCCGACTGACTTCGTTCCAATTGACGACGTTCCAAAAGGCTGCGATATAGTCGGGGCGTCGGTTCTGGTAGTGCAGGTAGTACGCGTGCTCCCAGACGTCGAGCCCGAGAATCGGGGTGCATTCGCAGTCGACCATGCCGACCATCAGTGGGTTGTCCTGGTTGGGCGTCGAACAGATACAGACGCTCCCGTCGCTCTTCGCTCCGAGCCATGCCCAGCCGGATCCGAATCGCGTGGCGCCAGCGTTGGCGAACGCGGTCTTCATGTCGTCCATCGATCCGCAGCCGGCGTCGATCGCGGCAGCGAGTTCGGCGCTCGGTGCACCACCGTCGCCGGCGGGAGCGAGGATCTGCCAGAAGAGGCTGTGGTTGAAGTGGCCGCCGCCGTTGTTGCGAACCGCGCCGCGGATGGCCTCGGGGAGGTCAGCGATGCCTCGGCAGAGGTCCGCGATCGAGTGGCTCGCCAGATCGTCATGCCCCTCGAGGGCGGCGTTGAGTTTGGCGATGTAGGCAGCGTGATGCTTGCCGTGATGGATGCCCATGGTCTGGGCGTCGATCGACGGCTCAAGGGCGTTTTCGGCGTACGGCAGGTCGGGGAGCGTGAAGGCCATGTCGGTGTGTTCCGGTCGGAGGGATTTGGGTACGTGAGACGGCGGCGAATTCCCGGAGGGTGGCCGCGACGGGGAGCAGTGTAGGCCCACGCTGGTCGAGGTGGCGGGGTTGGCGTGCTACGCTCTCTCGAATGCGACAGGATGGACTGGAAAGACTGGTCGACGCCAACGCGAATCGGGTTCGTGAGGGACTCCGCACGCTGGAGGATCTCGCCCGCTTCGTTCTGGACGCCTCGGACCTTGCCCGGGATCTCAAGACGATTCGCCACGAAATCACCGAAGCGGCAGCCCGCCTCGTTGGTCCGACCGCCACGCCCCGGGATACCGCGGGCGATGTCGGTACTGAGCACGTGACCGCGGGAGAATTGGCCCGACCCGGACTTGTCGCGGTCGCGGAAGCGGCGGGGGGTCGGGTGACCGAGGGGTGTCGATCTCTGGAGGAGGCGGCGAAGGTGCTCGATGTCGGAGGCAGGGTCGCGACGGCGTTCCAATCGGCGCGATACGCGGCATACGACCTCGCGACGGCCGTCACCGCGGCCGTTTCCAGAGGAAGACCGTCGGGATGGCGAGTGCAAGTCCTGCTCACGGAGTCGTTGTGTCGCGGGCCTTGGACACAGGTGCTCGAGTCGGCGATCGCCGGAGGCGCGGATGCGATTCAAGTGCGAGAGAAAAACCTTCCGCCGGCGGACCTGCTGGATCGGGTCCGGGCGGTGATCGAGATCGCACGTCCCGCTGGCATACCGGTGATCGTGAATGATCGAGCCGACGTCGCGGTGGCGGCCGGTGCGGATGGCGTGCATCTCGGCCAGAACGACCTCCCGGTCGAAGCCGCCCGCCGTGTGGTCGGGGGTTTGGCGTTGATCGGCGGCAGTGCGCACGACCTCGATGAAGCGGCTCGAAACCACGCGGCCGGCTGCGATTACTGTGGTGTCGGCCGTTTCGCCGCGAGCGGAACCAAGCCGGATGCGGTCGAAGGCGGCCCCGGGCTGGTTCAGGCGATGGCTGCCGCGTTCCCTCGCTGGCCGCAGATGGTCATCGGCGGGATCGATCTCCAAAACATCGATCAGGTGATCGCGTCGGGCGGACGTGGGGTGGCGATGTCGGCGGCGATTTGCGGCGCCGACGATCCTGCAGGGGTGGTGGCGGATGTGCGGAATCGTCTTCAGCAGGCGGTGGAATCCGTCGCATCCATGGCACCCGGAAGCGTCGGATGATCACCGAACTGGACGTCACCCTCTGCGGAACGGGTACTTCGAGCGGCATTCCGATCATCGGCTGCACTTGTCCCGTCTGTCACAGCGAAGATCTCCGCGATCGACGAACCCGATGCGGTGCCGCGATTCGTTTCCGGGATGCATCAGGTAACCCGAGGATGATTCTCTTGGATTGTCCTCCGGACCATCGGGAACATGCCCTTCGCCTCGGGCTCGATCGTTGCGACGCGATCTTCTTCACCCACAGCCATGTTGATCACACCTTCGGGCTTGACGACGTCCGTCGGTACAACGCCGTTCAGAAAACGTCGATTGAGGCATTGGCGGATCAGCCGACCCTCAATGCGATCGAACGGCAGTTCCAACACATCTTCCGGCCCTTCGAGAACATCAATCCATCGTTCGTGGCGAGCCTGACGGTGACCGAACTACGCCCCTTCGAGCCGGTCGATCGCTTCGGGCTCCGATTCGAGCCGATCAAGCTTCTCCACGGGAGGATGCCGATTCTGGGCTTTCGCATCGAGGCGCTGGATTCCGAAGGTCGGATCGCTTCGGACCAACCCAGCCCCTTCCCGCTGGCCTACTGCACCGATACCTCCTCGATTCCGCCGGAGACCTGGCCCCGCTTGAGGGGCCTCCGGACGCTGGTCCTCGACATGCTGCGTCCGAGGGCCCACCCCACCCATTTGACGGTGGATCAGGCGATCGAGATCGCCCAACGGATCGGGGCGGAATCGACCTGGTTCATTCATATGTCCCACGAGGTCCGGCACGCGGAGGTCGCCCCGGGACTTCCAGCCCGGATGAACCTTGCCTGGGACGGGGTCCGGATCCGCTAGAAGGGGCTTCCCGGCGTGGCGGGAGCAGCCCACCTCCGGTAGACTCTCCAACCCCTATGGCACAGATCCGCGAAATCAAGAAGCGAATGGTCGCCGTTGGCACGATCCAACGGATTACCAAGACCATGCAAATGATCGCCACCGCGAAGTTCACGGCGGCGGTTCAACGTAGTCGGTCCACGCAGCCCTATACCGAGAAGATCCGCGAACTCGTCTCGGCGGTGTGCAGCGACCCGTCTGATCTCGATCATCCCTTGGTGGGCGGAGATCGGCCGAAGACCGGACGCGAACTTCTGTTGGTCATCGGTTCGGACCGAGGCTTCTGCGGCGCCTTCAACTCGAACGTCCTTCGCAACTCGCTTCGCTATCACCGCCGTCGCATTGCCGAGGGTGCTGAAGTTCAGGTCGAGACCAGCGGCAAGAAGGCGTCGAACTTCTTCAAGTTCGCCCGGATTCCGGTTGCGGCGACGCACGACATCGGTGACAAGCCGTCATTCGACGAGGTCTCCGCGTTGGCTGATCGATTCATGGACCTCTTCACCGCCGGCGAGGTCGATTCCGTGCATGTCGCATATATGCGATTCGAAAGCAACTCCCGGCAGATCCCCGAAATCCAGCAGCTGCTTCCGCTTCAAGCCCCCGAGGTCGATGAGACGGGTGTTTCCGCTTCGATGTACGAATTCACCCCGGATGAAGCAACCCTCTTGAACGACCTGCTTCCCCGAGCGGTCCGGACTTCGCTCTTCCAGTCGTACAACGATGCGGTGGTCAGCGAGCAGATCATGCGGATGATCGCGATGAAGGCGGCGACGGACAATGCCGCCAGCCTCGGCCGCACGCTCAAACGAGATTACAACCGCGCGCGGCAGGCACGCATTACGACCGAACTGACCGAAATCGTATCGGGTGCCGCGGCACTCGCCTGAGCCACGTCGCGTTCCGACGGGTTCCGAAACGAAGGAAGACCGCCCGTGATTCCTGCGCTGCAGGAATCACGGGCGGTCTTGTTTTTATCTGATGCGCATCTGATGCACCAGATGTCCATCAGGTAGGCATCGGCCACTCAGCCCTTCGACGCGAGTCAGGGTTCATTTTCCGATCGAACCGGGGTCGCTTCCCGCAATCTCGTTGCCGTCCTTCGCCCATTGCAGCAGCCCGCCGCGGAGCGTATAGACGTCGCCGATCTTGAGTTCGATCAAGCGCTTGCTCGCGGCGATCGACAGGACGTCCTGATAGTCAGTGCCGTAGACGATGATGGGTCCGCGGCCCTTGAGTTCGAGGGTTGCCATGTCCTCGAATTCGCCGGTTCCGAAGTAGATGTTGATCGAGTTGGGGATATGTGCCTCGTCGAAGAGCTTCGGCGACCTTGGATCGACCCATGCGACCTTTGAGTCCGTCGAGAAGATGCCACCCTCGCCCTTCGACGCGAGATTGATGGCTTCCGCCGGGCTGACGAGTTGAAGGTTCCGATCGCTGGTTTTCTGCGAGCAGCTGAGGCCGGTCGAGATTCCCAGCAGCAGGAAGGGAAGGAGAAGGCGTGTCTTGGTTGAAGTCTTCATGGGTGGGGTTCCGGCGAGCTCGGGATCGGTACGAAGGCAGGATACGGGATAGGCTTCCATGGCCGGGCTCGATTCCGCCGAGACCTCGCTGTGATCCATTCTTTTTTCGCGACTCGAGGATTGCCGATGCTTCGTACCTCATTCTTCTGTCTCATGCTCTTCGCCTTGCTGCATTCGTTCATCGGCGTGGCCCATGCTCAGCTGGGACTCGAAAGCCAGCCCGAAGGGGACCGATTGGTCCGCATCGATGCGACCTTCGCCACCAAGGCGATCGTTCCGGGCAGCACCCAGCTCCTCGGGGTCCGGTTTCGGATCACTCCGAAATGGCACATCTACTGGAGTAACCCGGGGGACAGCGGATCGGAGACCCGGATCAGCCTCGATCTTCCGGAGGGATTCAAGGCCGGTCCGATGGTGTGGGCGCGCCCCGTCGTCCATGCGACCGAATGGGAGACGACCTTCGGGTATCACGATGAGACGATGCTCTTCGTGCCGGTGACGGCCCCCGCGATCATCAAGAACCCACGCGTCCGAATCGGCGTGAAGGCCGAATGGCTGGTCTGCGACCAGATCTGCCTGATGGGGAAGGGGGCCACCTCGATCGAACTTCCGGTCGCGAAGGCTGGGGAATCCGTACCTTCCCTGAAGGACGAGCCCGGATCGGCTTTCGCGAAGGGGCTTGCCTGTATTCCGGTGCCATATCAAAACGTCACGGGGACGATTGCCCGGCTTGAGATGGCGGATGGTCGGATGGCGCTGGAGGTGACGGGGCCGACTGGAGGGTCGGAGACAATCGTCTTCGTGCCAGATCTCACGCCAGGCGTGGTCTCCTTGGGGGGGGTTACGACGCCGGCCACCATTTCCGGCGATCGGTACAGGATTCTGGTCCCCTTTGAGATCAAGCCTGACAATGCACTCGGAAAAACTCTGGTGGTGGCGGGAGTCGTTCTTTTTGGCAATAACCGGTTAGATCCAGCCGTTTCTATTCGGATGCCGATCAAACCGTGAGTTCTGCGGACGGAACCTTCGTCCTCTTTGGCGGTTCATCACCGAATCCACGACCTGCTTGCGGGCGAAATCACTTGGCGTAATCCTCGCAATCGAATTTTAGAACTCGGAATTGAACTGGAGACACCTCATGCTTCGACGAAACACCCTCCTCGCCTCCCTCGGACTCGCCGCTGCGGCTGGTCTGGCCGCATTCGCCACCGCGATGCCCGTCTCGACGGCCGCACCCTTGGCTGCCGCTGCCGCGAAGATCGGCGAAAAGGCACCTGCGTTCAAACTCACCGACCTGGACGGCAAGGAGCATTCGCTTGCCGACTTCAAGGGCAAGACCGTGGTCATGGAGTGGTTTTCGTCCAAATGCCCCTGGTCCGGCTCGAAGAGTGGCAACAGCATTCACAGCACCGGTCAGGTTGCGAAACTGATGACGAGCCTCAAGAGCGCGGACAAGGATGTGGTCTATCTGGCCGTCGATTCAACCGCTCGTGGCATGACCATGGACGCGGTTGTCATGGCTGACAAGAAGGCCGTCGAGAGCCTTGAGATTAAGAGCCCGATCCTCGTCGACTTCGACGGCAAGGTCGGCAAGATGTACGGCGCGAAGACCACGCCTCACATGTATGTGATCGACGGCGAGGGCGTCCTCCGATACTCGGGAGCATTCAGCGATCGGGCGGACAAGAACTACGTCCTCGACGCGGTCACGGCGATCAAGAACGGAAGTACCGTCAGCCCCACCGAGACCCGACCCTACGGTTGCGGTGTCAAGTACTCGGGAGGTTGACCCGGCTTCGGTCCTCGGGCCGAGAGCAATGCAAGACATGCAAGACATG
This sequence comes from uncultured Phycisphaera sp., assembly GCA_937919685.1. Lineage (GTDB taxonomy): Bacteria > Planctomycetota > Phycisphaerae > Phycisphaerales > SM1A02 > UBA12014. Next base: position 3 of record CALFOM010000083.1, on the reverse strand, counting down.
CGA
>CALFOM010000082.1 GCA_937919685.1 uncultured Phycisphaera sp. | reverse complement strand
AAGATCTCGCTGACCACTCGTCCCGCGACATCAGTCAGGCGGAAGTCGCGGCCCGCATCTCGATAGGTGAGCCGTTCGTGGTCAACCCCGAGCAACGCGAGAATCGTCGCGTGCAGGTCGTGCACATGAACCTTGTCCTCAACGGCGTAGAAGCCGTATTCATCGGTCGCACCGTAGGAGAAGCCGGGTTTCACGCCACCGCCTGCCATCCACATCGTGAATCCGTGCGGATTGTGATCGCGACCGTTGCCGTCCTGGGCGACTGGCGTTCGGCCAAATTCGCCACCCCAAATCACCAGCGTTTCCTCGAGCATGCCGCGGTTTTTCAGGTCGAGGATCAGCGCTGCGATTCCAGTGTCCACCTCGCGGGCATTACTCCGGTGCGCCGCCTCGAGGTTTCCATGCTGATCCCACTTGTAGGAGTGGGTGCACTGGACGAATCGAACACCTCGTTCGCTGAATCGACGAGCCAGAAGACACTGCCGACCGAAGTTCTCGGTCACCGAATCATCAAGCCCGTACATCTGCGTGGTGGCCTTGGTCTCGTTTCCAAGGTCCATCACCTCGGGAGCGATGCCCTGCATTCTGAACGCGAGTTCGAAGGTCTCGATTCGACCTTCCAGCGCCGCATTCGGACCATGTTCCTCTAGCCCGATCTGATTGAGTTCCTTGAGCAGATCTAACTCGGCCCGTTGCACGCCCGCTTCGCCCATCGCGGTCATGTGTTCGAAGCGGGCCTGCGAGGCTTTCACGCCTGCGTGCCCGATCGCGGTTCCGTGATACGCCGAAGGAAGAAACGCCGAGGAATAGTTGTTCACGCCACCGTGCCCGAGCGTGGGACAGATCGTGACGAACCCGGGCAGGTCGCGATTCTCCGAGCCGAGGCCGTAGGTGATCCACGACCCCATCGACGGTCGGACGAAGTTCTCACTGCCAGTGTGGATCTTGAGCAGCGCCGCCCCGTGGGCCGGATTTGATCCGTGCAGGCTCTTGATGAAGCAGAGATCGTCGACCACTTTCGCGGTCTCGGGGAAAATCTCGCTCACCCACTGCCCGGAGCCGCCGTGTTGTTTCCACTTGTACGGACTCGCCATGAGGCTGCCGGTCTGGGCGAACTGCACTCGCGGCTTTGCAAACGGCAGTTCCTTCCCATGATCGGCTTGAAGTTTCGGCTTGTAGTCGAAGGTATCGACTTGCGAAGGTCCGCCATGCATGAAGAGGAAAATCACCCGCTTCGCCTTCGGTGCAAAGTGTGGGCTGCGGACCGCTAGCGGGCCGCGGGAAAACGGATTCACCTTCATGGGCCGACTGAGAAGTTCATCCGCTCGCGATTCGTCCGCGAGCAGGCCCGCCATCGCGACGGCGCCGAACCCGCCGCAACACTGCTGGAGCATGTCGCGTCGGGAATGATTCGGTCGGATGCCGCAGAAGTCGCTCATGGTTGTTCAAGGGTACCCGCTGAATTGCGGAGAGACTCACAAATACGAAAAGGACCCGTCGTCGATCATCAGATCTGGTCTTATCGAACGTAAATGAACTCGTTTGAGGCGATAAGAACCTTGCAGTAGCTTCGCCATGCGTGATGACGAACGTCGAGGAGCCCCGCTTCGTGATCCTGATTCATGGATCCGTCCATGGAATCAGCCTCGGGCCAGGCAATCCTTGCCGACTCGCCGACCACGGGTTCCAATTCTGTGAGGAAACGGAGGCCGCGATCGATCTCGACCTTCGTGGCCGGCCTGGCGAAGCAGATCTCGTAGGCCTGGGTGATGCGGGACGAGTCATCCGCAAGCCCCGGATCGGAGAGCAGTCGATCGGCGAGGCGCTCCGCCTGCGACGCGACCATCGGGCTGTTCATCATGAACAGCGACTGCTGGGCCACCACGGTGCTGGGCCGTCGATCGAAGGAGACGCTCGGATCGGTGTAATCGAACGTGGCGAACATTTCGTACATGTCGTTCCGGATCACCGGCATGTAGATCGCCCGCCGCAAAGCACCGTACCGCTCGTTGCTCCTCGACTGATCGTTGGTCACGTATCCGAAGTTTCCGGTCCGGAGAATGCTTCCTCCGACGGTCCGGTCCAGAGAACCGCCAACTTCGAGAATCGCGTCACGAACCAGTTCCGCCTCGAGCCTCCGTGGGGTCCGGCGCCATCGCAGATCGTTGCCCGGATCGGCGGCGACCGCGTGCGGATCGGGAAGGCCGGAAACTCGGTACGCGGATGAATTCATCAAGAGGCGATGGAGATCCTTGATGGACCAGCCGTTCTCCACGAATCGATTCGCAAGCCAGTCAAGCAGTTCAGGATGGGTCGGGCGTCCGCCGCGACGTCCGAAGTTGCTGGGGGTGGAGACAATCCCTCTTCCGAAGTGCCAGGCCCAGACCCGGTTCACGATGGCCCGTGCGGTCAATGGATGCTCGGGATCGGTGATCCACTCGGCGAGTTCGAGTCGCCCGCTCACCGCCGCAGAAATCTCGGGACTCACCGCCCGCCCCTTCAGCACCGTGAGATATCCACGCGGGACGAGTTCGTCCTGTCTGTTGGTGTGATCACCCCGGACGAAGATCGGCAGATCTCGCGGCTTGTCTTCTTCGACCACGATTCCCGTTGCGATTGCTTGCGGCGCCGACGCGTCCAGTTCATCGGCGTCCGACTGCAACTCGCGGATCTCGGCCAGGAGTTCCTCGGGATAGTGGTCGGCGACATCGGGTCCCATGCGGAGCACCCCGTTGGGGCCGAGCAACGCCAGTCGAAACTGCTCCTGCGCCGGATCCGGAAGTTGCTTCGCGGCATCACCCTCGGCCGTCTCTCGATGTCGATTCCAGGTGTCTACAACCAAACTGCTCGCCGCCTGCCAGCGGTCCGCCACGGCGGCCAGGCTTCGCGGCGGCGGCCCGGCCACCATCGATCGTACAAACGGCTTCTCGCGTGGCGTCACGCCACTGCGAACCAGTCTGCCGTCGCCGTCGGCCGTATCGGCTGCGTAGAGTCGCTGAAGTTCCTCGGTCACCGCGGCGGCTTCGACCTCCCAGTTCTCCGGCTCGATCGCGACGAAACGACGCCAGGAGTCGAAGATCGATTCACCTGCGAGCGATTCCGCCCATCGGCGAAGAAGAGGTGCATCGATACCCTCTCGCTCGGCAAGCGCCGCCACTTCGGCGTCGAATGCCTGCAGATCGAGATCGCTGACAATCACCAGCCGATCAAGATGCGGGAAGCTTGTTGGTCGCTCGAATCGAATCCGCGACGTTCCTGGAGGAATGTCCACCGCCGTCTTTGACCAGGTCATCGTTTCGACTTCGAACGAACCCGTCGTCTCGGCGCAGAAGCCATCGGCAAGGACCGCTTCACCGGCCATGATCCGCAACGGCCGAGACTGGCCCGACGCAAATCGGGCCATGATGTGCCAGCGTCCGCCTGCTTCGGCCGCCACATCGTATTCGACGAACTGGCGATCACTCGTGGCGACGGTGTGGATGATGCCGACGCCGGATCCGTAGTTGTCGAAGTTCACGCCGAGATTCGAGTCGGCGAAGTCTTCGGCCTCGAAGACGGTAGGCGTTCGCTCCAATTCGCTCGCAAACAGCAGCGCATCCGCGGTTTGATTCGCCCAGGCATCGCCGAGTCGACGGCTGCCATCTACGTTTGCCGCGGCGATCGCAGCGTCGTTCTGCTTCTTTGCCTCGGCGTGGGCATTCGACGCCGCGATCTCCGCCATCGGCGCCAACGGTCGTTCCCGTACCCGGGCCACGGTGTTGAGATTCTCCATCGTCCGCGTGGAGATCAGGATTCCCGCCATCGCGTAGTAGTCGGCGTGGAGAATCGGATCAAACTTGTGATCGTGACATCGAGCACAGCCGACGGTCTGGGCGAGAAAGGTCTTGGTAAGCACGTCGACCTGCTCGTCGACGATGTCGACCAGCATCTTCTCTTTATCTGGTTCGGCCAGCACTTTAGGCCCCAGGGAAAGGAACCCGGTGGCGACCAGATTGTCGATTGCCGCACTCCGATCGTCCGGCTCAGGAAGCAGGTCGCCCGCGATCTGCATCCGAGCGAACTGGTCGTAGGGGAGATCGTCGTTGAATGCCCGCACCACCCAGTCGCGATACCGCCACGCGTTGCCGAACGCGGTGTTCTCATCAAGCCCGTTCGAATCGGCGTACCGCGCCACGTCGAGCCAGTGCCGACCCCAGCGTTCACCGTAGTGAGGCGAATCCAACAATCGGTCGACCAGTCGTTCCCAGGCCCCTGGCTGGTCGTCTGCAAGGAAGGCACTCATCTCCTGCGGCGATGGTGGAAGGCCGATGAGATCAAAATACGCGCGCCGAGCGAGGGTTCTTCGATCCGCTTCCGGAGCCGGTTCGATCTTCGCGGATTCCAACTTCGCCAAGATGAACCGGTCGACATCGTTCCGACACCATGCGGCGTTCGCGACGCTCGGGGGTTCGGTCGCGGCCATCGGAACATATGCCCAGTGTTCGCGTCCCTTTCCATTTGGATCACGCCACGGATCACGAGCCGCTTCTTCCGGAACCACCAGTTCCTGCCTTCGCGGATCGGGGGCGCCGATCTCGATCCACTTTCGAATGTCCGCCACCTGTTGATCGGAGAGTCGTCCGCGTGGTGGCATCGCGAACTCTTTGTTCGCATACGTCACGGCCTGAAAGAGAGAACTGCCCTCGGGATCGCCGGGAATGATGGCGACACCCGACTCGCCACCCGCGAGGGTGCCCGCGGCATGCGAGAGATCGAAATCGCCCTTGAGCGATCCTGGGTCGTCGCCGTGACAGTCGAGGCAGTGCTCGAGGAGGATCGGTCGGATCTTCCGTTCGAAGAACTCGATACCCACGGCGTCGACCTGGGTCTGGAGTGAATCGTCATCGGCGTCGACATTCGCGAACGAATGACCACCGGAGACCGATTCCACGACCCCGAAACCCACCGCGACGGCAAACGCGATCGCGGCGAGACCGGAACTCGTCTTGGTCGGCTTGTCTTCTGATCCTTGCATGAATCGGCTCCGTGGGCTCGGCTCGCGTCGCTCCCTCTACTATATGGCACGATCGGGTCAATTCGGACACCTCTTCCATAGGATCCGTCCCCGAAAATTCGTCTTTCCGATCCCTCGCACCCTTGACGCTCGGCGGACCTCCCCCTCTGATGTCTTCCTCGAACCCCGATTCCACCGCTTCCTCAGATGATCTTCGCGGGGAGCCTCGTACGCTCAAACCCCTCTCCGTTGATCCGAAGAGAGGCCTCGATTTCATCGGAGATCTGCATGGACATGCGACGCGACTCGATGAACTGCTGATCCGTCTTGAGTACGAGTGGATCGATGGCATTCCGAGGCACCGAAACCGGACCGCAATCTTCCTAGGCGACTATGTCGATCGAGGGCCGGAGATTCGCCGCACGCTCGAGACCGTTCGAGGCATGGTGGATCGTGGCGATGCGGTCGCCCTGATGGGCAATCATGAGTACAACGCAATCGCCTGGTTCACACCTCGCCCCGATCGCCCAGAAGAGCCGTGTCGACGTCATACCCCGATTCGACAGGATCTCATTGCACCGACGTTGGCGTCACTCGGCGAGGACACCACGGAGTGGATCGACTGGATGCGTAGACTTCCGCTTTGGTTTGAAGCGAACGGAGCCCGCGCGATCCATGCGACGTGGGATCAACCGTCGATCGACTTCCTTGATCACATGCTCGCGGAGACCGACGGTGTCCTGACGGAATCACTGATGCAAGCGACCTGCGAGCCCCGATCACCGTCGTTCAGAGCGATCGAGCAAGTGTTGAAAGGCCGCGAGATCCCGTTGCCCGACGGTCTCGTCCTCACGGATCCCGAAGGCTCTCCGCGCCGACACATTCGCGCCCGCTGGTTCGAATCGCCGCACGGCCGAACCTATCGCGAGCATGCGTTCACCCGCGACGATTCGTTTCCGGACATCGCCATCGCACCAGACGCGATTGCACCCGATTCGCAGCACTACGGCAGCGAAGAACCACCGGTATTCGTCGGGCACTATTGGATGCAAGGGGCGATACCTACCCGCCTGGCCCCGAATGTGGCCTGCCTGGACTGGTCCGTGGCCCGGGGTGGTCCGCTGGTGGCCTACCGCTTCGACGGCGAAGCGGAAATCGACGACGCGAGATTTGTGGCGGTCTGATCGACTGGTTCGGGCCCACTGGAGTTCCTTTTTCGAGATTTTCGGACCCAACGGTTCAGCCGTTGTAATCGGTATCCGATGCAACCTCTGACACGCGATCATCAGATGCGCTTCCCCCCAACACCCCCGTTGAAGGTCTCACTCATGGAAATCACCCTGATCACCAGCATCGCAGGCATGTTCGCCGCGATCGCTACCCTCGCCGTCACGTTGCACCACTGGAACCGGCGGTACTCCAAGCAGGCGATCGAACTCAAGCGAATGCAAGACGGGCGAACCCACTTGGCAAGTAAGTGGGTCCATCAACTTCGACAAGCTCGACTCTACTCGGCGCTGGAAGAAGAATTCTGCAGTCGTCTCTCGGCACACGAAGATGCCGCACCGGTGACGATCAAGAAGCAGGTCCGTCGAATCGTGGAATCACGCCTCGGGGATGGCACGACCCATGACCACCGTGTCACGAAGGACTGTGGAATCGACGATCAACTCCAAGAAATCCGCGACATGGGATTCGTGATCAACGGCGAAATCGTCACCGAGATGACGCATTCTCAGTACACCGGTTCGCGACTGACCGCCGCCTGAATGAGGGGAACTGAATCCATGAGCAACACGCTTCAGACCGTACTCCTTTTTGCCGCCGTCATCGGGGGCCTTAGCGGATGGGCCGCGATCGCCGCCTGGTGGTACCGAGAACGCACCAAGACCGTTCGGGCGATCAAGGACCTGCGAAGGACGAACGCCCGACTACAGAAGGCCGTCGTGTTCACGCTGGACAAGTGGCGGGACCAGGTCGAGCACAACCAGCTTTTTCTTGCGATCGAGCAGGAATACGCCGAACGACTCGCTCGCGAGGCGGGCGTCTCGCCGCAAGCCGTCAAAGCCACGATGAGGGCGTCGGTCGAACAGGCCGCCCGAAACGGCGATCCCCTCAAGACCGACCCTGCGAACGCCTCACGCGTCCGACACCAACTCGCGGCGATCGAGGATGTCGAGCGATTCGTCGAGACCGGCGAAGGCGTGCTTGCAGAGTTCGAGATCACCGACGCCTTCCGCAATGCGGCGTGAGAATCCGATTTCGTGTTCCGATCTCAAGGCGATTTCACGCCTATAGGTTGCCTCAGAAACAAAACCGGCCCGACGTGATCGAATGATCGCGTCGGGCCGGTTTTGCATGGCATCGGAGCAGGGCGAATAACGTCTTTCCCCATCGGCTTTCTTCAATTCATGCACTCATGTCAGGTGACGACCGTCTTCCCTCCCGAGTCGAGCGAGCGAATCTCCGCCTGGAGCACTCGCCCCGTCTCGGCAGCGTCTTCCAAGGTCACCGGTGGTGACGTATCCCCGCGCCGGATCGCATCGATGATCGCTTGAACCTCTCCGTCATAGCCTGATCCACCGACGCTGGCTTCGGGATGTGGCTCGAGACTTCCATCCAGAAATCTCACGGTCACTTCAGGATCTCGCGCAAGATCGAACTCAATCGTCGCTTCCGAACATTCGATCACCGCCCGCATGGTGAATGGCGCATCGGGCGGTTCCAACCACCCCCCCTCTGCCACGACCTTCGGGCCACCATCGAATTCGTAGGTGGTCTTGAGGTGGCGTCGCGAGCCGGTCGACTGGACACTTTGGGGCGTTCCAAAACAATGGATGATGAAATCCGTGTCGTGGATATGTAGATCGACGACGGCACCGCCGCTCTTGTTGTCATCAAGATAGAAATTTGGATTCCAACCCGGCGCCGCTCCAGTTCGGGTGAACTTCGCGTTCAGAACAGGCCCGTATTTTTCCTCGTCAAGCCGGGCCTTCATCCAGGCCCACGCCGGCCAGAATCTCATGCAGTGCGCCGGCATGGCGAGCACGCCGGACTCGCGTGCCGCTTCCGAGATCTCGAGAATCACGGCCGGATCTAGATCGACTGGTTTCTCGATCAGTAGATGCCGCCCGGAACGGATCACTGCCAAGGCAAGTTCTCGGTGCGTCGGAGTGGGCGTCGTGACACTTACCAGTTCGACATCGGGATGATCGATGAGTTCCATCGCGTCTTCGCAGGTCGAGATCTCACCCGGATCAAAGAGACGATCCCCGGCGCCCGTATCAAAGTTGCCTTCGCCATCGCTGTCGCCGGTCAGACGGGACCGATCACGATCCGCCACCGCCACGACTTGGCAATTTGAAGCGCGATTGAACGCCGCCACGTGGGTCCGCCCCATGAAGCCGAGTCCGATCACGCCGACGTTTATCTGGTCTCTTGTCATACTCAGATTCTAAGGGGCACTGATTGCTCGCCCTATGCTCACCGTGTCGAGTAGTTCTTTTCAAGCCAGTCGCGGTACGAGCCGTCCATCACAGAACGCCACCATTCTTCCTTTGCCAGATACCAGTCAATCGTTCGCGAAAATCCCGTTTCGAACGTCTCGCTCGGCTCGTATCCGAGCTCCGAAGAAGCCTTCCGATAGTCAATCGCATATCTCCGATCGTGCCCAGGGCGGTCAGCCACGTACGTTACGAGCGACATATTCGATTTTCCATGCGCCGCGGGGCAATCCGGAAACCGATCGGCGAGCGTCGCGTCGGCCGCAAAACGTTCTTCGATCATGGTGCAGAGCTTCTCGACGATTTCCATGTTCGGACGCTCGTTGTTTCCGCCGATGTTGTAGACCTCGCCGCTCACGCCCTTCTCTAAGCACAACTCGATCGCCCGACAGTGATCTTCCACATAGAGCCAGTCCCGGATTTGCATCCCATCTCCATAGATCGGAAGCGGCTTTCCGTGCAGGATGTTTACGATCATGAGCGGAATGAGTTTTTCGGGAAACTGAAACGGCCCATAGTTGTTCGAGCAATTCGACGTCGTGACGTCAAGCCCGAACGTATGGTGGTACGCGCGGACCAGATGGTCGCTCGCTGCTTTGCTGGCCGAGTACGGCGAATTGGGTTGATACTGATGTTCTTCTGTAAAAGGCGCCGCAGTGGCCGACAACGTGCCGTAGACCTCATCGGTAGAGACGTGGTGAAAACGATGGGGGACGCCGTCTCCCGCCAACCACGCCGATTTGGCCGCCTTCAAGAGAGAATGCGTGCCGTCGATGTTTGTTGAAAGGAATTCATCAGGCCCGGTGATTGATCGATCAACATGACTCTCCGCTGCGAAGTGGACAATGCAGTCGACTTCGTGCTCAGCCATAGCACGGCCTACAAGGTCTGTGTCTCGAATATCGCCCTTCATGAAGACGAGTTGATCAGACAATAGGCCATCAAGACTAGAACCGTTTCCCGCATAAGTGAGCGCGTCAAGAACAACAACGCGTCGACGCATACTTGGAACCGAACGCCTTGCGAAGTTGACGCCGATGAAACCAGCACCACCTGTTACCAGAATCGAACCCATCGTTTTGACCTCCTGATTACCTTGCCTGTGATTCGCCACTTGGGCCAGATTCTACGGTCGCCCAGCCCGACAGGCACCGCGATAGGCTAGTTCGCCAGTGTGGCGTCGCTTGGCCGAGAAGTTCATATGTCGAAGACTTGTCAAGCACGGAGTACTTTGGACGTTCCGCCGCGGTGGCGTAGGCCGACGAGAGAATGGGAACAATTTCCACATCGTTTCGAATGAGGCCATTCTCGCGACCAAGCTCGTATATCGCGACCGCAAAATCAAACCAGGATGCAACTCCTGAATCTGTGACATGAAAGACACCAGACGCACCTTTTGATATCAAGTCGAGGGTGGTACCGGCAAGCGTCACTGCCCAGGTAGGCGTGCCAATCTGATCTGCCACTATTCGAACTTGATCACGAGAGTTCATCAAGCCCAACATTGTCGTCACAAAATTCGGATGCCCAGCAGCATACACCCATGCCGTACGGACAATGAGCGCCTGATTTGCATCTAGTTCCTTCTTACAGGCCAACTCGCCGGCGAGTTTTGTATGGCCGTAAACTGACATTGGTGACGGAGTCTCCGAAGTGGCAATCGGACTCGAAGCGGTGCCATCGAAGATGAAGTCAGTCGAGACATGAACGAGCTTCGCGCCGTGTCGCCTGCAGGCGGCTGCAAGAAGTTGCACCGCATGGCCATTGACCTGCATCGCACGATCTGTGTCTGACTCCGCTCGATCCACGGCAGTATAAGCCGCCGCGTTCAATACCACATCGGGCGCCACCTCATCAAAGCGATCTTCTATTTCATGGCTATT
>CALFOM010000081.1 GCA_937919685.1 uncultured Phycisphaera sp. | reverse complement strand
TCATGGAGATCATGGAGATCATGGAGATCATCCTTCCTTCTCACCAAACCTAGAATCGATCCAGTCTTGAAGATCCGAAGCCGTTCGGGAAACCGTGGCAACCACCGTATCCGGTCGCACCAGAATCATGCTGCCCTCGCCTCCGAGCAAGGCACTGAGGCGTCCGTCCCGATCCTCGGCATCTCCTCCCTGACCAAGGCGGCGAACGGTGACTGGGAAGCCGGAACTTCCGGCTCCGAAGTGAGTTGGAAGATTTTCGGTCGGTGGGTCACCGACCACGATGATCGTGGCCTCGCACTGACGCAGGAGACAATGCACCGGGACTTCCTCTCCACCCATGACCACCATGCCATCCGGAAGCGTTCCACCAGACCGAACCTGCCCGAGCCGAGTTCGATCGGCGAGCGAGCTCGACCGGTAAGAGACGGCTTCTTCGGAGAGCGCCTGACGAAACCGACGGCGTCCTGTTCGCGTCGACATCACGATGCGAATCATGGTGTTCCTCGCAAAGCACGCCAGTGGGTTCGAGAACGTCGCGAACTTCAGCAACATGGCTGATCCTCTGACCACCGCATGGCCGACGGGATGCCGTTCCTCTTGATAGGTGTCGAGAATGGACTCTCCCGCCCCACCCCGCAGGTGGAGCGCCAGTTTCCAGGCGAGGTTCTGCGCGTCTTGGATGCCCGTGTTCATGCCCTGACCACCCGCGGGACTATGCACGTGCGCCGCGTCCCCGGCCAGAATGACCCGACCATGCCGATAGGCCCGGACCTGGCGTTCATTGACCCGGAAGTGACCGAGCCAGTGGGGCTCCCCCACCGTCCATCCGGTATCCGTTCGCTGGTCGAGAATCTGTTGCACATCTTCGGCCGTCACTTCTTTCTTCACGTCGTGTTCCCCGACAAGTTCGGCCATGACCCGCCAGCGTCGGTGTCCGATCGGGAAGATCGCCACGACGCCCGCTCGGTTGAACTCGATGCGAACCTGAGATGAGTCTGCCGGCGAGACGATCTCGACATCCGAGATCAGCCAGTCCTGATCGCGGGTCGTCCCGGGAAACGCGAGATCCAAGCCCTTGCGAGTGATCGAATGCCCGCCGTCGCAGCCGAGCAACCAGCCGGCCTTGAACGCCTCGATCGAATCCCCGTTCTGGATTGTGCAGTCCACGCCAGTTCCAGATGCCGTAAAACTCGTCAAGCGATGATTCCACTCGACTTCGACTCCGTACTTCAAGAGGGCTTCGATGAGAATTCGCTCGGTGTCCGATTGCGGGACCAGAATCCCGGTGGGGAATCCGCTGCCCGAGATCTGCTCCTCGGTGAGATCGATGGTTCGGAGCTCTCTCCGATCGCTCGCGATTCTTGCCGACCGCATCGGACCGTGGTTTTCGAGAAAACGCTCGAAGGGGATCTCCGCATCGAGCACCTTGAGCGTTCTCCGCCACACCACCAAGGCCTTCGAGAGTTCCGTCGGACCATCATCGACTTCGATGATCCGAGGCCGGATTCCATGTCTTGCCAATTCAAGGGCGGCGGTAAGACCGACCGGTCCAGCGCCGCAGATGAGAACGTTTTCCGTTTCCAATTTCGTACTCCTCAAATCACTCGATCAGTTCACCCGCCGAGACATGCGGACTTCGGTGCCGGTGGTCTTCGTAAGTTTGTCACCGAGCGAACCGCGTGCATCGTTGGCGAGGATCTGCATGCGGGCCAGGATCTCGGGATGTGAGGCGGCAAGATTCGTGGTCTCATTCGGATCAGCGTCGAGATCAAAGAGCGAGAGTTCGATGGGAATGCCGTAGGTGTACTTTGTGGGCCGACCATTGTTCCCACCCGGACGTCCTTGGAGCGATCGATAGCCGTGTGGGAAGTGCATCTTCCATCGTCCCATTCGCATCGCCTGCAGTTCCTGATTTCCGTACCAAAAGAACAGCGCCTCATGCGGATCCGGAGCGTCGACGATGCCCTTGAACTGCGGGACGATGCTTCGCCCGTCGATCTTCCGAGTCGGGGCTTCCCCGCCGGTCAATTCGACGATGGTCGGAAGAACATCGATCGTCATGCACGGCGTAGAACAGGTCGATCCCGCCGGCACGACTGGTGGGTATCGCACAATGAAGGGAACTCGGACGCCGCCCTCGAACGTCGTTCCCTTGCCTTCTCGGAGACCGCCCGTGGTGCCCGCGTGGTCGCCGTAATTGATCCACGGCCCGTTGTCGCTCGCGAAGATAAAGATTGTCTCATCGAGAATCCCCTCTTCGGTCAATGCCGCGACGATCTCACCGACCGACCAGTCGATCTCCTTGATCACGTCGGCGTAGGGGCCGTAGGCCGAGGACTGCCGGAACCGAGGGCCGACGCCGAGCGGGACGTGCGGCATCGAGTGCGGGACATAGAGCAGGAAAGGCTGCTCCGCGTTTCGATGCACGAAGTCCACCGCGAGATCGGTGAGCCGCCGCGTGATCATCTGCTGGTCGTCGAGATCGTCGACAAACTCGACCGGCCCGTCGTTGCCGTACCACGGGAGCCTCGGCCAGGCCTTAGGACTCTCCGGATGACCAGGCCACATGTCGTTGGAATAAGGAATTCCGGAGTACTCGTCGAATCCCTGACGGGTCGGTAGGAACGGCTCGAGATGGCCGAGGTGCCACTTGCCGTAGCAGGCGGTGGCGTATCCCAGCGGCTTGACCACTTCGGCGATGGTGTGTTCGTCCGGGTCGAGCCCGAACTTCGTGCTGGGGACCAGCGCCCCGTGGATTCCCACCCGGTTCGCATAACAACCCGTCAAGAGCGAGGAGCGGGAGGCCGAGCAGACCGGTTGCGAGACGTAGAAATCGGTGAACCGCATGCCCTCTTGCGCGAGTCGATCGATGTTCGGCGTCGGAATGTCTTTCGAGCCGTAGCAGGAGAGATCTCCCCAACCCTGATCATCCGTGAAGACAATCACAATGTTGGGTGGATTCTGCGCTGCGCTCTCCTGCTGATTGGCGATGGCGCCGGTCGTCAAGGACGCCGACAGACACGCCAACCCGAAGGAGATTCGAAGAACAAGAAAATGAGGGTCGAGGGAGATCTGCATCCATGAAGAGTACCCACCCGCCTCGATCAGGCCCAGTCTCGATCTTGCTGGTCAATCGAGGCCGAGGTCCGCTCGCTTGGCTTCCCACTCCGCGATTTCCCGCTTGTTGGTGCTATCGAGGGGCTGACCCTTGCGGATCGCCTCGATTTCGAGCGAGGTGAGATGCATCGCGTTGAGGCGATAGTCCTCGAAGGCTTCGCAGGTGATCGGCACAATTCCCTTGATGAGGTCGTACATCGCGTTGGCGTAATCTCGAATCTCAATCTGGGCGTGCTTGTCCATCCGAAGTGAGAGGAAGTGCAGGATGTTGTGCAGGTCGCACTTCCAGTACCACTCGGTGAAGACACTGACCGGAAGCGCCGCCCGGGCGATCTCGCGCGCGACCCCCTTCTCGGTGAGATCGAGGTACCGCGTGTACAACGCTTCCGAATCCTCGAGCAGTTTCAAGAACTCTTCAGCGGTCCCCGCCTCGATCGGTTCGTCTCCGCCCTGACGATTACTCGTGCTCTGCTTCCGTACGTTTTCGAGCGACGGTCGGTAGAACCGATCCGGCATGATCGAGTACCGCGCCGAGTATTCATTGACGTTCGCGGTTCGGTGCCGGATCCACTGGCGAGCGACGAAGATCGGCATCGCGATGTGGAACTTGAACTCAACCATTTCGAGCGGCGTGGTGTGGCGATGCCGAAGGAGATAACGGATGAGTCCGCGATCCTCGTTGACTTTCTTGGTACCGGCGCCGTAACTCACCCGCGCCGCCTGGACGATGGCGCTGTCCGCGGTCTGTCCTTCGGGCACCAGGCGTGGCATCGAATCAACCAAGGCCACGAAGCCATGATCGTGAACCGATATCTCCCAGCGGCTGTCCCCGTTCATCACGTCCGTGAAGGGAACGTCCGGGGCCACGCGGCGGATACCGCCTTCCGATCCGACGGGCGCTTCGGTCATGTCTTGCATCGCTTTCGTGTCGGTTTCGCTGCTCATGAGCTCACTTTCGCAGGTCGGCCCGCAGGTGGCCAGTGCCGTTGCGATTTCGACATCCAGCCAACAGAAGAGATCGACCGATCGTCGGCCTCATTCGCCCAGACGCGATGCCGCCGCCCTCAACCAGCCGTTGATGAAATCGAGGGTGGTTCCCCCTTCGGTCAGCCCGCTGGGACGGCCTCCCACCGAGAGTACTGGAGGAAGGTCTCCCTCTGGAGGCCAGCTGATCAGCACCATCTCGAGGGCCTCAGGGACGCTCATGGCCTCCAGACCAGCCATTGCCGTGGCGAGATCCACGGGCCAGGCGGTACCTTCAGAGACGCCGAGGGGCCCGGGAACCACCGCCGGAAGCGTGATCTCCAGGATTCGATCAGCCCCCATCGGAAACGCCCCGTCTTCGGAAGCCGCGACGAGAATGGCGTAGCCGGTGGTTCTCAAGGCGGCATCGCTGGTCCGAGCCTGCGCTTTCACCGAGTTCACAACTCTCACCCCGTACCAGTAGGTCGCGATGACACTGACGCCGAAGATCCCGATGAAAATCAGAAGGAAGATCCGGCCACGAACGCCGTCGCCTTCCTCGTGGTTGCGAGGACTGGTCACATTCGCATTCCTTCCCACGCGATCCTCGTGCGCTCGCGTCGAGGATCCGGTTCGGGAACGGCGGAGAGAAGTGCTTTGGTGTACTCGTGCTGAGGATCGTGGATCACCTGGTCGCGAGATCCGACCTCTACGATCTTTCCGTTGTACATCACCGCGATCCGGTCGCACACGTGATGCACGACCGCCATGTCATGGCTGATGAAGAGATAGCTCAGACCGAACTCATCCTGCAGATCGGCGAGGAGATTCAGGATCTGGGACTGGATCGAGACATCGAGTGCCGAGGTCGGTTCATCGCAGACGATGAGTCGCGGCTGCACTGCGAGGGCCCGTGCGATTCCAATGCGCTGACGCTGCCCGCCGCTGAATTCGTGCGGATATCGATCCGCCGCCTGCTTCCAGAGACCACATCGCTCCAGAAGTTGTTCGACCCGATACTGGAGTTCGTCACCCTTGGCGAGCCCATGCACCATCAACGGCTCGCCGACCAGACGACCGACCCGCATCCGCGGATTCAATGACCCGCCGGGGTCTTGGAAGATGATCTGCATCTCGCGGCGAAGCGCCCGAAGGTCCACTGCGGATTGTTGGAAGACGGGCTTTCCATCGAAGATCACTTCGCCGCTGGTCGCGGGGATCAGTCGGAGGATCGTTCGGCCGACGGTGGTCTTCCCACAACCCGATTCGCCCACGAGACCGAGCGTCTCGCCGGGAGCGAGATCGAAACTCACACCGTCGACGGCACGGACGTGATCCACGGTTCGCTGAAAGATCCCCCGTTTCACCGGGAAGTGGGTGTTCAGGTCGCGAACCGAGAGCAAGGGACTCTGGGAGGAGCTGGTCGAGGTATTGGGAGGCACGGACATTCCTCAGATGCTAGCGGTTCCAGACCCGATGTTGGGCGTCGAAGTCGATCAGATTTCCGTCTTGCGGGATCTCTCGAGCGTACCGGACGCCGGTTCTAGAGCTCGACCGTGATCCGCTCCCCGTCAGGCCGGATGGCCGTGATCTGGAATCCAAGGCTCCGCATGCTTCCACCGGCTTGAAGCGCTCGGTCAAATCGAGCCAGAAGTTCGTCGTAGGACGCGATCGTCCGACTGCCACCCTCGATGAGAATCGTCCCCGCCGGGAAGAGGCCACCCAAACGGCTCCGCTCGTCAGACTTGAGAACGATGACGCCCGCGCGGAATTCGACCCCCATCTCCGCGGCCCGATCCCTCGTCGAAGTGGACAACTCGCTGAGCCCCAGAACTCGAAGTTTCTGAGCCGCGGGGCTCGACATGATCGGATCGAGCTCGCCGAGGGTCACATCGACCGATCGGGATCCCGCGACGCCAGTCGTCGGATCGATACTCCAGACGTCGAGGGTGACGACGTCCCCGGGACGCCCCGAGGAAATCATCGACTTGAGTTGCTCGAGACCGCGGACTCGACGGCCGTCGACCCGCTCGATGACGTCACCGATCTTGATCCCCGCCAGCGCGGCCGGATAGTCGGGTTCCACCCGAGTAACCGCGACACCCTCACCGTCGTACTGATCCAGAATGGCATCCATCATCTCTCTCGAGATTCCATCCCGAACACCTGCCATACGCGAAACTTCGGCAAGGCCCACGCCGAGGAACCCTTTCTGCACTTCGCCGGTCTCGATGATCTGCTCGACCACCGTAGTGATCTGCGACATCGGGATCGCCAGACCGATTCCGGCGAACTGCCCCTGACCGATGGTATTCCCTCGACCCGTCGCGATCGCCGTATTCATGCCGATGACGCGACCTTGGGTATCCGTGAGCGGCCCACCGGAGTTGCCGGGGTTGATGGCGGCATCGACCTGGATGAAGTTCTCGTAGTCGATGTCGTCGAGACCGGCGGCCCGGCCGAGTCCGGAGACAATTCCACTGGACATCGAGAACCGAAAATCAAAAGGCGATCCGAACGCGAACACGATGTCGCCCTGTCGCACGCCGCGACTTTCGCCACGGAGCGACGAGATGAGGTTCCCCTCCTCAATCTTGACGACCGCGATATCGCTCCGAAGATCAAGCCCGATGACCCGCCCTTCGCGGACCTCGCCATCATGCAACTGGATCTCAATGCGATCCGCCGCCTCCACGACATGGGCGTTGGTGACGACGTGGCCCAGCTCATCCCAGAGCCAGCCAGAGCCGGTCGAGGCGAACTTTCCGAATCGCGATCCACCACCGTCCACCGAGCCCTGACTCGAGACATGAACGACCGAAGGTTCCACAACGATTGCGATGTCACGTTGCGCCAGCGAAATCACTTCCAGGACGTTTCCGTCCTCCAGCCGAGCAGAAGCCTTGGCGATGTCTGCCCGGATGCTCGCGTTGACGACTCCCCGGATGGTGGCCGGTCCGGCGAAAAGGGCGGCAACCAGCGTCCCGGCGACTACGACGGCAGGACCGATTTGCGAGATTCGAGTCATGGAGGATCTCCGGGCCAGTTGATCGTTCATCGTTCATCGTTCATCGAAGAGATGATCAATCGGCCAATGATCGGATGCAAAACAAACGGAGACGCCATCCGGCTCCTCTAAGGTTGTTCGGAAAATCGAAGGCTTTCGGTTCGTCAACCACCGAAAGTCCGTGAGGATTCTCGAATTTCCAAAGGAAGGATGGCTCCTCTGGAGTTGAAAACCGATCTAGAGAAGTCTGGAATCGGCATTCGTCACTCTTCTAGTTGCTCGGCTTCGCCGTCCTTCATCATGTAGGGATGGTCGATCTCTCTCCGGCGAACCTTCTCACACCATTGCTCGACGACCGCCTGGATGGAAATTCCAACCTGTCCCTCACTGCTCGCGAAGCTCGGCTGCCAGGCGGTCAGACCCAGAATGTCCTGGGTCACCACGATCTGCCCATGACAGGCTGGTCCCGCCCCGCATCCGATGACCGGAACGTCGACCGCGTTGACCAGAGCCTCGGCCGTCTCGGCGGTCGTCGCTTCCGCGAGAACGCCGATGGCGCCGGCTTCCACCAGTCGCTTGGCATCCTCGACCACCCTCTTCGCCGAGGCTGCCGTGCGCCCTGCGACCGCGTATCCGCCGTGCAACAGAACCTGCTGCGGCAGGCATCCGACGTGCGCGATCGCCGGAATGCCCGCTCGGGACAATCGTTCAAACACCGGCGCGAATCTCGCATCTGCTTCTAGTTTCACGGCATCAGCGCCGCCTTCGACCATAAAGCGACCCGCATTCATGACCGCATCGTTCTCATCGGCGTGGTAACTCAGAAACGGCATGTCGCCGATCACGTAGGAGTTTGGGGCGCCTCGGCGAACCGCCGCTGTGATCTGCAGGAGGAAGTCGAGGGGAGCATGCATGGTGCTGGGCAGGCCAAGGATGACTTCCGCTGCCGAGTCGCCGACCAGAAGCACCGGTACACCGGCTTTCGACAGCCACCTCGCCATCGTGGCGTCGTAGGCCGTCAGACAGGGGAATACCGTCCCCTCGCGTCGCCAGCGACGAAGATCCCGCAGCGTCACGCGCTTGGGAACCCCGGACTCCGTCGAACTCACGGTTGGTTCATCGATTCGAGCGCTCATGACCTCAGTCTAGCGATTCACCCCTGATCCGACCAAAACTCTACCCCTCATTCATCGCATGCCCAACGGGCGAATCGGATTCGGAACGAGGTTGTCGCGTCCTAGGACGAGAATGTCCGCGATTTCGACCGCCTCTTTGAAACTCTCCCTCGCCTTCTCAAGATCCGCGACATGGGAGAGAACCACCCCCTGCTCGAGATGCTCGAGCGTCGGGATGGCATCGCCGCAGACCAACGCGGTGGTCCGGGGCATCGGCATCAAGAGCCCGCAGAGGCCGGGCGTGACACCGGGAAGTGGAAAGAGATCGATGCCCTCCGCGATCTGGTCCGGGGCGGATCCAAAACGCGTCACCACGCGTTCCTCCTCTTCGAGAAGCCGCTCGGTGTCCCGATCGAGTTCTTCGTCGTCGTCGAGTTCGACCATTTTATCTCGAAGGGCGGCGCGGTAGGCATCTCGCTCGGCCTCCCCGACCAGCCATTCCGCCTCGGGAAAAAGCGAGAGGCCACGACGCCGGTCGGGCCGGAGATCGGTCAGAAACACATGGGTGATGGCTTCCGGAGGTTCGCCGGTTCGTTCGTCGAGTCGTTGCCGGAGATAATCCGGTGGAAGACTCGGATCGACGATGATCCGATTCTTACCGGAGATCAGAAGCGTGGTGGTGGCATGACCTGAACGACGCTCCCCAATCTCATTCCGCAATGGATGATTCGCGAGCGCACCAATGGAGATGATTCGAACTTCGACTGGCATGATGAATCGGGGTCCTGTCCTGCTCGATGAGGAATGAGAAGACGGAGTGTCTCCGTCGGTCGATCAGCGATCAATCGATCAGGGGATCGCGTAGGAGGGCGCCGAGCGGATGCGCCGCGTCTCCCTGTTTCGCACGGATGGCGTCGAACACCACCGGCGGAACGAAGGTCGAAAGTTGTTCGATCGAGGCACCGAGCGCCGCCATCTGACGAATGAGACTGCTCGATGTGTAGGCATGCTCCTCGCCGGAGACGACAAAGACCGTCTCGATCCCCGCGATCTTCCGATTGGTGATCGCGAGTTGAGACTCGGTGGCGAGATCGGTCGAGTTCCGGAGACCGCGAATGATCGCGCACGCGCCGACCCGCCGAGCGAAGTCAACCGTGAGACCTTTGTAGGTCTCGACGCGGACCGCAGCGACGGATGTTTCCTCACCCGTCGCAATCGCCGCCCTCGCCATGTCGGCCCGCTCCTCCATCGTGAAGAGCGGCGCCTTCTCGGGATTGTGACCGATCGCCATCACGATCTCGTCGAACAGGGTGCGGGCTCGCGCCAGCACATCGACGTGCCCCAGTGTGATGGGATCAAACGACCCGGTGTAGATCGCCAGATGCTTCGGTTTCGAGGAATGAGGTTCGTGCTTGCTCACGCGGGGAGTGTACCGCCCACACGTCCGGATTGACCCGCATGATCCCACCTGAACGCGCGGATTCCGCGCTCATTTGAGGACCGAGGACTTGTCCGACGGGATTTGGAATCGAAGATCAATCAGCATTCGACGCCTCTGGCGAACCGAACGCTACGGGCCGCTCCGGCCTTCGCTTGAAGTGGATCAACACCACCGTTCGAGCCAGGGCCTGGAGCAGTCCATCGGAAGTGCCCTGGATCGGCCCCGCAACGGTCTGCCTCCCCGTTCGGGGCCACTTCCGCGCGCCCTGAGAACCGAGAAAGGCGGCATGGCCTGGCCATGCCGCCCGTCAAGATTGCAATCAATTCCCAAATCAGACGCTCGCGGTCTCAGGAACGACCGGAAAGTCGAGCACCGTGTGATTGACGTGGTTGAATGTGTTCGTAAACGTCATCCAAGCGATGGCGGCGACGACTTCGACCACTGCCGCGTCGTCGAACCCCGCTGACTTGAAAGCCTCGAGTTCGGCGTCTTCAACCCATCCCTTTTTCTCGATAACCGCGTCGACGAAGTCGAGCAGGGCCTGCTCACGGGTGGATTCCGCGTCTCCTCGTCGATAAGCCAGCGCGGTTGCGGCATCGACGCCATGATTTCCGGCGATGGCGGAATGGGCGGCGAGACAATAGCCACAGCCGTTCCGCTCTGAAACACGAAGCATCACCGCCTCTGACTCGACTGGCGAAAGCGCGTCACTCTTGGAGATCGCCGCGCTCAAAGACATGAGCCCCTCCATGACGGTGGGGTTGTTCGCCATCCCTTTGAAGATGTTGAACGGGGCCTTCTTCAGGGTTTCCGCGGCGGCCCCCTCAGCGGCGTCCGCTTCGATGATCTGCAGTCGTGACATGTCCGGCTCCTAGTTCGTTCTTGAAAGTCGTATGGGCCATCAACATCGATGGCCCATTGGTTCACCCTGATTCCATGGTCTCCATGGTCTCCATGATTCCGCAGGTCCCGCAGGTCCCGCAATCACGACGACGCCCCATCTGGATTCCCAAAGGGACTTCACTGATTTTCCGTTGCGAGCGAGACCCCGTCGCGAGTCAGTCGTCGATCAGTCGATCAAGGCCCGCGGCGACCAAAATCTGACGAAAATTATCGCTGAACACGAAATTCTCCTTCGGGAATTCGCGCCCTCCGACGTTGTTATCGATGTGACTGAAGATCAAGTCGATTCGACCGATCTCACGCCATTCGCCTTCGGTGTGATCAAGCCGTCGAACGATCCCTCGAGTGCTTGCGCCGGCGGAATCGATCCGCTCGATCTCCGCTTCGTATCGAAGACACTGCCCAGGTACCGCATCCGCGTCGAGTTCGACCTTGGAAATCTTGGCCAAGACCACCTTCTCTCGGAATCGATTCACCGAACCGACCAAGATTCCGGAGGTCTGAGCCATCCCCTCAACGATCAGACTCCCGGGCATCACTGCAAACGGATCGAGACCGTCACTTCCATCGAAATGGTCGTGAAGGTGTTCCTCGGCGAGGGAGATGTTCTTCACCGCATGCATGCGGACCCCCTCTTCGAACGCCGTGATAGTGTCGATCCACATCCAACGCACGATCAGGACTCCATGCAGATTCGGAAGACGCTCAGGAAGCCGTTTTCCGTTGAACGAAGTCCACCAGACTTGCGACGGTGAAGACCTCGGAGAGTTGGTCCACGGATCGACCGTTGTCGAGCTTCGTGAAGTCGACGTGGGGCATTCGTTCCTTCAGAATCTCCATCGCCTTGTCGGTGAGCTTCCCGTCTTCGACGAGGCTGTCATCCGACATGAGATTCTCTGGGAACAACTCACCCTGCTCGATCTTGATCGAGAATTCCTGCTCAAGCTTGAAGCTGATGTCCAGGAAATCGATGGACTCGGCACCAAGATCGCCGATGAGCGTCGCATCCATGGTGACCTCTTCAGGATCGGCGCCGAGTGCATTCTCGAGCACTTCCTTGATCTTGTCGAAGATCTCGTCGCGACTGCTGACCGTCATGGTCGTCTCCTTAGCCGATCTGAACTCCGTGGAGTCATGTATCGATCGGAATTTCTGAACGACCCGGCTCTCCGGAATCGTCTGGAATCAATCAACCGGCGATCCATCGCCGGCGGAAACCGCAGCCACAATCGGCGCGGTCTGAATCTCTCGCATTGTAAAGCGACCGGACACCGCGGTGTCAGCCGTCTCCGGATCTCCTCCGGGGGACAGAACGACGCCGCCACCCTTGAAGGTCACGACACCATCTTCGGATCTCTTCTGAAGGTCGACTTGGATGCGGAGCGTCTCGCCCGGTTTGACGAAAGTCCCGTATCGCAAAGCCCTTACCCCACCCAGGACGAATCGACGGCCGTCATCACCGAGCAAACACCTCGCAGCCTGAACCAGCGCTTCGAGCATGAAGACGCCGGGAAGCACCGGAAAGGTCGGAAAGTGATCTCCGAGATACTCTTCGGCGTTGGAGACGTTTTTCACCGCGACGATCCGGGTATCCGTCTGCTCAAGGACTTGATCGATCAGCCTGAATCTCATGGGCGGGAGAGGATACATGCCCCGGCCATATTTTGGAGTGTTCTGATAGAGAGATCTCCTCGATCACCGACCCACCACGCCGCGGCTTACCCCGACTCCTGATTCTTGGATTCAATATTTATCGGACTCTCTTGGCTGTTTTCCCCTCGTTTTCGGTCCGGCACCCTCTTCAGGGGTCGAAACGTGCGGTCTCGGCGACAGGAAGGCCGATGAAAGGGAGTCATGCCACGTAAGAAGTCGCCGTCAAAAAACCCGACCCGGACACCCCGAAGCAGCCGCCAGGCGACCGCTTCACCGCCCACCACCGATCCATCGCTTCTAAGGCGGATCGTATGGCTGATCGGCCTGGCGACCTGGCTGTTCGTCGTGGTCGCACTCGCCGGATTCGACGTCGCCGATTGGCCTTCGACCGCGGTCGCGAGCCATCACACGCCCAGTTCGAACCCCGCGGGAATCGTCGGAAGTCTGATCGCGTGGTGGTCCTACTTGACCTTCGGATCCGGCATCTGGGTCATCGTGATTTTGTCGGCCATCGCCTTGATCTCAATCGTCCGCGGCCACTCGATCTCCCACCCGGTGGTCCGAACCGTCGGCGGGTTGATCGCGGCGGTGTGTCTTGGTGCACTGCATCACGCCTGGGTCCTTCCCTTCACCCCGAACATGGGTTCGGTTCCAGGCCTTGAAGCCGGCCTTGTACCGACCGAGTTGAGTGGGATTCTGGGCGAACGATTCGGTTCTGTCGGCGCCTCGCTCATCCTCATGACCGGCTTTCTTCTCGGTCTCCTCGTCGCTGCAGACGAACTCGTACTCAAGATTCCCGGTGCCATGATGCGATCGCTCGAGTCTGCTCGCGGCCTTGACTTCGAACCCCTTCGAAGAGCCGTGACCATTCCCTTCGGCGTCCTTGGCCAGGCGATCAGAAGGCTGACCGACCGCAGACCGGCGCTGCAACCCGCCGGAGTCCCTGCACACATGATCGAAGACTGGGTCGAAGAGGAAGACGAAGACGAAGACGAAGACGAAGCAGCGTGGTACGGCGACGGTGAAGAAGAAGAAGAAGAAGAAGAAGAAGAAGAAGAAGAAGAAGAAGAAGAAGA
>CALFOM010000080.1 GCA_937919685.1 uncultured Phycisphaera sp. | reverse complement strand
CTCGTCGTCTGACGCCGGCACCAGCCGACGAATCCGCCGGACCGTGATGTTCCTTCACCGGCCCGACATCATGCTGCCTGAGTTCTCCATTCAGGCTCGCGGTGGCGGGGCCAGTAGATTCCTGCTCGGTGCCATGTCGAAACTGGCCGGTATGCCGACTCTCGAACTAGAGAACGAGCCCGAATTCAATCGCCGATTCATGATCATCACCGCCAATGCGGAATCCGTCCGCGAACTGATGACCCGCGACTTGATCGACGCGATGATCTCGATCGACGATCTCACCCTCTCGATCGAACCGCGAGGCGTGATGTGCACTCGACCGCCGGAGTCGTACCGTCATGGAACATTCTCGGTTGAACGCGAACAGGATGAACGCCTCACTGGCGAAGCTCGCGTTCGATTCATCGATCAAGCCTTCATCGCGGGTGGCGCCATTGCGGATGACCCCGAAGCCGCACGACGGGCCGTCGATGCGGTCGAAGGAACCTTCGCCGCGGAAGCAGTGAAGACGTACGAGAACCAAGGCGGGCTGATCGGAGGGGCGATCAACAAACGCCTCGTCACCGACGAGATGCTCGAGCGTCTGAAGGAACAGTCCATTCCACGACAAGAGATCCCCGCCGCGGTACAGCGTCGTGCCTGGACGGGAACCACCTTCCCACTTTTGATCCTGAGTGGCCTCAGCGCCGGATTCATCATCTTGCCGTCGATGCTCCTCCTCAACGGCACCCCGAAGACCGACAATACGGAGTGGATCTTCCTGCTCATCGGAGTCGCCGCCAGCATTGCGTGGGGCCTGGTCTTCCGCCATCGCCTCGGTCGGCGCCGCCTGGTGATCCGAGGCGTGGTGGTGCACGGCCAGATCGCCGCCGTCGAGAAGACCAATACTTCCGTGAACGATGACCCTATTCATCGGATCACCTTGAAACTCGAGCATGGATCCCCCGATCTGGTCGTCAAGATGGGGTCGGCACCCGCCAAGACCGCTCGAAGGATGAAGGATCGCGACATTCGAACTTGGGCACTGGTCGATCCTGACCGGCCCGCCCGCGGGCTGTGGATCGAAGGTTGGTGTCTCGAGTCCCGACGCGACTGAATTCCCGCCGATTATTGAGGTGTGACTCGAATAGCCGCCGCGACCCCGGAGGATCGACGCGAGCAAACCCCGCCAACGAGGATGATCACAGATGAGCGAGCATGATCGCCGATCCGAACAAAGCCTCACCGACTGGTCCATGGTTCTCGACGCTGGAAGCCTCGATTCACCATCCCGGTCGGCGTCGTTGGACCGTCTGGTTCGACGATATTGGCCATCGCTCTTTGCATGCGTTCGAGCGGGAGGATGCTCCGCGGAAGAAGCGAACGACATCGTGCAGGGCTTCGTCGCCGATGTGATTCTCGAGCGTAATCTTCCGGCCCACGCTGATCGAGATCGAGGACGTTTTAGAGGACTCCTCTTCCGGTCGATCGGTAACTACGTCCGTGATCACCACCGACGCAATCGGTCACTCAAACGACGGCCCGAACAAGGCAAGGTGGCGTCACTGGATGTCGAAGGCTGCCCCACGCCGAGCGATCAATCCGCGGACGATCCCGAACAGGCCTTCACTCGGCACTGGGTCGCGACCATCCTCCGCCGCGCCATCGAGACGGTTCGAGCCTCGTTCGTCGATCGCAATCGCGAAATCGAATGGGAGATCCTTGAAGCAAGACTGGTGCTTCCCATGATCGACGGCGTCCCGCCCGTCCCCTACTCAAATCTAGTCGAACGCTTCGAACTTCGAGACGTTCCGCAAGCGGCATCCTTTCTGGTCAATGGCACGCGAGCGCTCGGGCAGGCGATTCTTGCGGAGATCGGAGAGACCGTTGATTCGCCGGATCAGATCGACGCGGAAGCTCGGGATCTCCTACGCCTGCTGACGGAGAACGGACGATGACCGACCCCCTCTCTGATTCACTCCGCTGGGCGCTCGCGATCGGTTCGGAACCCGAACACAGCGCCGTCGACTGGCTGTCCGCAGAGTTGGTCCCCGACCGCCCCAATGCTGTCGCCGCGATCTGCTTGGCCGATCCGAACCCCGTCGAGGATCTTCGTCGGCTCCGACTTCTCAAGAGTGGATTCAAGACTCTTCGTCTCAGTGGTGAGCACTCGACGCACCGCCGCCTTGCGGCCCGCCACTATGCCGCGACCATCGCTGCGGGGGTCGTTCGACACGGATGCTGGATCACCCGACAACGACCGGATCGCCTTCTTTCCGCGTTGCAGGACCTTGTCGCGGACGACACGATGGATGACGCCTTGCGAGGAATCGCGAAAGACGCCATCTCTGCCGCCAACGATCGGTTGCTTGATCAGGATTCCTGATTCGCGGACGCAAGTCGCAGGCGATCACTCCGCATTCGGCTGCGTATCGTCCGGCGAATCTGAGTCGTCCGCAGGCTTTAACTCAACCGTATTAGAGGTTCCGGCCTCTTCCTTGATCGAAATCGCACCATCCGACTCCTCGAATTCCACCTTGGATTGACCGAGAAGCGTCCCTGTTGCGAACGCGATGTCGACGAGTGCAATCTGATACGCCGCGAGCGACTGAACCTCCCGGCTCTGGGCATCCGCAAGCCGGCTCAAGGCATCGAGTACGTCGGTCGATGTTCGCAGTCCGACATCGAACTGACGCTCCTCACCCTGCAACGTACGGGCCGCAAGCATGGTCTCCAGTCGCGCGGCAAGAATCGACTGCCAAGACTGCTTGAGTCGATCCAACGCATCGTAGACCTCGGCCTGGATGCTCTGCGTGCGAGCCTCCTTGGTTGCAAGCCGCTGGACCCGCTGGAGAATGGCTGCCGAGAGTCGATTCTCTCGCTGTTCGTTCCCGATCGGGACCTCTCCGTTGATACCAATCCGGTGAGAGTCCGAATCTCCCAACGAGTTGTAGGCCGAGTCGAAAGTCGTGTCGTCTCCCTGAATGGAGTATCGGTACTCAAAGGCGAAGACCGGAAGCGCCTCATTGCGACGGATGTCGACAGTAGTCGCATCGATGGAGAGTTGAATCTCCAGTTCGAGCATCTCCATTCGATTCTTCACCGCTTCGGCGGCAAGCGCATGACCGTCCAATTCGATCCGAATCGGATCGGGTTCGGTACCGGGCTCGAGTGCGGTCGCCGAATCGATCGGCAGATCCGCGAGATTCATGATTCTCTTGAGCGCTCGTTGACGCTGACGCAGCGTCGCATCGGCACGAATGATCGATTCGAGAGTACGGCCGATTCCGCTTCGAGCGCGGATCACGTCGATTTCTGGCGCGTCCCCGGCAGCAAGGCGACGCTGAGCGCGTTCAAGCTGAGTCGCCGCGAGCTGATACTGGCTCTTGCGAACATCTAGTTCCCGCCACGCCTCATAGAGCCGCCAGTACGCCTTATCCGCATCTGCAAGAATTCGGATCGCGGCAAGCTTCAAACGGGCATCCGCAAGATCGCGATTCCATTTTGCGATCCGAATCGATGCCGTGTTCACGACCCCGGCGCCACGCAACAACGGCTGGGAGATCGAGAAGCGAACGTTCGACTCCCAGGGTTCTGCATTCAGAAAACTCGAAGCAAGATCACTCTGAGTCGCCAGCGTGTCGACGGTGAGTGTTCCCCCGCTTGCAAGAGGAAGGCGAAGTCCCGCGAGGAATTCATTGCTGCTCGTTGGTTCCCCTTGCTCGAGATTCGTCACCACGCCCTGATCGTTGCGGGTATACCCCGCGAAAATCGTCGCTTCGAACTTGGCCTCCTCCGCACCAAGATTCGCCCGCGCGATCTCCGGCGAGACGAGCTCGGTCCTCAATTCGAGGTTGCCCTCCAGAACCGCCTGCCGCACCTCGGCGATGTTCACGGATCGTTTGGTTTCGGTTGGTTCAATCGGGAGTCGGTTGGCAAGTAATTCTTCCATCGCCTCGTCAGGCTTCTGCGGCGGAACGATACTTCTCGCCGCAAGGTCCATCGGAGCGATCGCATCAACGTGCTGCGGAACTGGCTTCCAATAGGGCGTCTTCGTCTTGAAGATGCCCGTGTCTCCACACCCCGCGAGCAGCAGGGAAGCGAAGATCATTCCGATCACTTTGGTTCGCCGCCGTCGGCTCGAAACATGCATGAGAGAAATCCTGTCGTTCATTCGTGTCTGAGCGCGTCGATCGGATTGAGTCGGGAGGCCTTGATCGCCGGGAACATGCCGAAGATCAGCCCGACCGCGGCACTGAACGTGAAACTCATGATGATCGCCCAGAGCGGCACGTGCGCTTCGTCCAGCCCCGCATCGGGAATCAAGGTCAATCCAAACGCCATCAACTCTCCGACGATCACACCCATTGCACCGCCCACGAGACACAGAACCACTGCTTCGAGGAGGAACTGCAGCAGAATGGCCGATGGGGTCGCTCCGACCGCCTTTCGAAGTCCGATCTCCCGGGTTCGCTCACTGACCGACACCAGCATGATGTTCATGATGCCGATCCCGCCGACCAGAAGACTCACGCCGACGATTCCCCCCGCGATCGCGGTGATCCCGGCGGCCAGCGCCCGGAACTGATCGATGAACTGATCGATCGCGGCGACCTGAAAGGTGTCGGGCTCATCCGGCCCGAGTCCCCGCATCTTTCGCAGGACGAATCGGACCTCGCTCTTCGCTTCGCTCGCCAGTTCGGGCGATTTGATCATCGCCGCAATGCGAAAGAAAAAGTCGTCGTCCTTGAGCCGAGAAGCGATCGCAAAGGGAACAAAGACTTCGGTACTCGAGGTGTTCATCCCCAGCATGTTGGATTGGATCGTCTCTACCACTCCCACCACCAGGTAACGACGCCCCCCGAGAAGCACGTGCGTCCCGACCGGTTCGCTCGGCAAACGAAGTTCCTCGATTGCCGACTCGTTGACCAGACAGACCTGCCGGGCGTTCGCCTCGTCAATCGAATTAAACGGCCGGCCCGAAAGGACGGCTCGATTCTCGGTTTCATGCCAGGCAGGGCGAATGCCAGTGACATTCATGCCCTCGATGAGGCGATCACCAAACTGTCCGCTCATCCCAAGCGAGGTGACTGGAGTCAGGCATCGGATGGAAGGACAGTTGAGTTCGATCGCCTCGACCTCCTCGATCTTCAGCCGAACATCCTTCCATGGGTACATATTCTTTGGAACGTCATCTGGGCGGTCAGGAAAAATGAAGAGGCGATTGGCGCCGAAAGACTCGAACTCCCCAAGCACCTTGGTCTTGAGCCCCACCAATGCCGCAATGACCGCGGTCACGCTCGCGACACCCACGATGATCCCGAGCGCGGTGAGAAGACTTCGTCCCAGATTCGCCCGAATCTGCGAGAACGCCAGGCTGATCGCCTGAATCCAGAAGGATGGATGCAACATCAGGCCACCCCTTCCGCGGAGACCCGAGGCGCGAAGCGGCCCGCGGGATCTTCCTCGATGGGCAGGTCGCTCGCGACACGACCATCGTGAAGACGAATCACCCGTCGACAATGAGACGCCACCTCGTCCTCATGTGTGACGATGATCACGGTCTGACCTTCTTCATGAAGCCTGTTGAAGAGGCCCAGAATATCCGCCGTAGTGTTCGAATCAAGATTCCCCGTGGGTTCATCAGCGAGCAGAATCGCGGGGCGGTTCAACAATGCTCGCGCGATGGCGACCCGCTGTTTCTGGCCACCAGATAACTGGTTGGGCCTGTGCTGCACACGGTCTGCAAGGCCCACTCGGCCAAGCGCGGCAAGTGCTCGCGCCCGCCGATTCTTCTTCCGATCCCCCCTCGCGTAGATCGAGGGCAGTTCGACGTTCTGCAACGCCGAGGCGCGGGAGAGTAATTCGAAAGACTGGAAGACAAAGCCGATGCGTTCGTTCCGAACCAACGCGAGTTCTGTGGAGGACATTTGATCCGTCCGGCGATCATCGAGCCGATACTCGCCTTCCGTCGGGCGATCGAGACATCCGAGGATGTTCATGAGCGTGCTTTTGCCCGAGCCCGACGATCCCATGATCGCCACGAATTCGTTTTCCCCGATGTCGAGATCGACGGTTCGGAGCGCATGGACCGTCTCGACGCCGATTCGATAAATCTTCGAGATGCCACGCAGTTTGATGAGCATGTTCGAAATTCGTTCCGACTCAGAATGAGATCTTTACCGAGGCCTCTTCGGGAGCAGGCTTCGATGTTTCCACCGCCGAGCCGGGCTCGGAATCAGACTCTTCGGTCCGCACCGAATCACCGTCCTCGAGTTTTTCGATGGCCTTATACGGTCCCACGATGACGTGGTCCTCGGGATCGATGCCTTCGGCAATGATTGTCTCCGAAAGGCTGCTCGGCCCGATTCGCACCGGCGTGCAGACCGCCTTGCCATCCTTGATCACAAAGACGACCGTGACAGTCCGCCGGCTCCGATCTACCAGCGGACTACTTGCCGCAGCAGCGCTCAGATCATCGACCTTCATGTCGACCACCGCCTGGCTGGGGACGACGAGTCCCTCGTGACGCGCAATCTCGATGTCGACGTTGGCGGCCAGACCGGAGTAAATCCGCCGGCCGTCGAGGGTAAGCTGCACTTCGGCCTTGAAGAAACCTGATCCATCCCTGTCGATAGATCGTTGAAGGGCGATCCGCTCGACGATCCCCTCGAAGACTTCATCGGGGTAGGCATTGATCCTGATTTCCGCGGGCTGCGTATTGGCCACTTTCGCAATATCGCTCTCGGCGACCTTGGCATCCAATCTCATCCGGGAGAGATCGGCGATGGTCATGATCACAGTGCCGGCGTTGTTCATGGTTCCAACCACGACAAGCTCGCCGACTTCTGCATTGAGAATCGTGATGACGCCATTGATCGGTGACTTCATGACGGTCTTCGCGACACGATCCCGCGCCTGATCGATATCCGCCTCCGCGGCGGCAAGCGAACTCTCAAGCACGGAAATGGAAAGTTTCCCAGCTTCGACCTGTGCCGAGAGTTCCGCGACCTTGTTTCTTGCATCGTCAAGGTTCTGACGACTGATGTCGCCGGTCTCGAACAACTGCTCCTGGCGCCGCAACCGTTCCTGAGCATTGGAGAGCGAAGAGATCGGGCCGGCAATGCGGGATTGCTCACTCTGGAGACGAAAACGCTCGGCATCACGTCGAGCCTCAGAGCTTTCTAACCTCGCTTGGAAGTCCGCCGCGTCGAGCCGGATGATCATGTCACCCTGACGGACATTCTCACCCTCCCGAAAAGGCAATTCAAGAATACGCGCGGACACCTCTGCAGAAACGTCAACCTTGACGTTTGGCTCGATTTCGCCAGGGGCGGCGACACGTTCGATGAGCGTGCGCCGAGTCACCGCCTCGAATCGAACCAACTCACCGGAGCCTCCGCTTGAGCTTCCGAAGGAGAAATTCCCCGCCAAAGAAGGGCCGAGGGCAAGGATGGCACCGGCCAATCCGAGAACAAGGATCACCGAAAAGATCAGAAAAAGTCGCACCAGCACTCCTTGACGTGAATGTCGTCGAAGCCGGCCCGTACCAACCGAGTCGCCATCGAGTCGCCTATAAGGGATGAGAGCTGCTTCACGTGACAGGCTCCCAGTCAGTCTCCTCCGGATCGACAAAGACTCTGATATCGAAGCCCACTGCCATTTTCGCGAGTCAAAGTGATTGGGTTATCCCTCGCACCAATTTCAAGGCCACAAGACCAAAGCACCCGGCGACCCTCCAGCCGTTTCGAGGTGACCCAAGAGGATACCGACATCGTGGGGCCAGGATTCACCACCAAGACAGGGCATCTCTTCCATGACCCTGTGGCGGCTCGAGGAACGGCACGAGATCAGCAAAAATAAGCATCCCCCGGTTCAGTTGAACCGGGGGATGCGAGTTACTGAGGAGGACCGACCCCAGAGGGCCGATTTTCAGCGGCGATCAGGGACAGGCGCCCCAGACCGAGAGAACGAGACCGACGTCGGCACCGTTCACTTCACCGTCGCCGTTGAGATCCTCGGCGCAGCCGCCACAAGTTCCCCAAGCAGCGAGGATGTAACCGAAGTCAGCACCGTCGACCATACCGTCGCCGTTGAAGTCTCCGGGGCAGTCAGGCTGACCAGCACCAGCGGTACCGTCAACATAGACGAACCACTCAAGGTCGAAACCGATGTCGCCGACAGCAAGGTACTCCGTGATACCGCACGAAGCCGACCGGAGATAGGTCGTACCACTCGTGATGTCGGCACCGGTACCGCCACCAAAGGTGACGAAACCATCAGGCGAAGCGCCGTAGGCAAACTCGACCACGAGGGCGGAACCATCGCTCAGGTCGACTTGGACACCGTCAGCGAACGAAACAACAGTGTAGGCGAGGCCGGCAGTCGTGTAGAAACCGTAAGGAGCCGTGCCAAGCAGTTCCAGGTCTGCGTAGGGAACCGCGGTTCCGTTGGCGGACTTGAACACGTTGACGACACCTTCGATGTACGAACCGGGGTTCGTCACGCCGAATCGGATGCAGTCGATGGTGAACATGTCGTTGCCCATGTTCTCAGCGCTGTAGATTCGGCAGTACGCGTTCTCGGTGGTAGTACCACCAGCACACGCCACGCCACCGGACGTCAGGGCGTCGGTGTTGTTCTGGGTGAACGTATCGGGACCAGGGGTGTCGCAGGTGTAGGGCGGGAGCGGGGGATCAGGGGTTTCCCAGGAGACGGTCAAACCACCGTTACCCACCTCGCCGGACCAACCGGAGACGCTGATGAGGTACTGGTTACCTGCAGTCACGCTAGCAGTGAGGAATGACTGGTAGGCGGGGCAACCGCCACCGTCATCGTTACAAGCCGCTTCCATGTTCGGAAGGTTCGAGGGATCGATCGCGGTGCCGATCGGGCCAGCATCCCAGAGGGTGAGGGCCGTGTCATAGTCCGCATCGTTGCAGGTCGTCGCCGAGAGCAACTGGTCGACTGACTCGGTGATTTCAACCAGGAACCAGACGTTTGCGGCACCACCTGCAGCACAGGAGATGATCGGGCCATCATAGTTGGCGTTGAGGGTCGAGTAGGCGGCCCGGTCACCATTGACCATCATCTGAGGATCAGTCGCACAGTCATTGGCATATTGGGGGCTGTCGCAGGTGTACTGGAAGATACCGCACAAGGCGACCGCGATGTCGACGCAAGTCGAGTCCCACGAGACTTCGCAGCAGAACGGATCGCCACCCAAGTTTGCGTCACAGACCTGAGCACAGCAGGAGATGTCCACAC
>CALFOM010000079.1 GCA_937919685.1 uncultured Phycisphaera sp. | reverse complement strand
AGCCGATGCGGATGAAGACGATCGGGAATCAGTCAAGGTGAAGAAAGCCGCGTGAGCCCTGTAATCCAAGGCTGGTTGCACCACGATCCTTGAGATGCGTGCCGGCATCATGGCCTCGCGTGCTTGGCATCGATGCTCACGGCAAGATCACGCTTGGGAAGGTCAAGTCCGAGAGTGACCTTCTTGAAGAACTGAAGGAAGCGGCCGATCCGGTGGCCTCGGTGAATTGGCGGGAGTCGATCGCCTCATCCCAATCGATGGCGGAGCTCGAGCGCCGGGTCTCCCGGGCTCTCTGTTGTGTTTGTAACTTTGCGATCGAGGTTTCGAGCTTGCGTCTGCACTGGATGAGGAGTTTGTCTTGAAAGTAATCCGATCTAGATTTTCCGCCAGGGGACTTGGCGGAAACTGGCGGTAGCTCATGCCACGCATGGAGTTTTTGACGATGAAAGGGGTTTTCGTGGCTGCCCGTTTGGAATAGCCGTGCCGTCGGAGATTGATGAACAAGATCCGAGTTTGCAAACCGAAACGAATAGCGGGATACTCAATAGAAGCAGAAAACAAGAAAATCGGAGATAGCGCCATGAGCGAAATTCAATTCGAGGTCAAGCGAGATGGGTCGATCGTCGGAATCTTCGCAGTTTCCGAATTGAAGCAGCTCGCTCGCGAAGGGAGATTGGGACCGACTGACTTGGTGCGCGAGGATGGAACACAGCTGTGGCAGAAAGCTAGCGAGGTACAGATTTCGGACGCACCCGTTCGCCCAACACCAACACCGCCAGGCCGAGATGAGCACATCGCAGATAGACCCAAGAAACCAGAACCCTCAGAATTTGACGTCCAAGAAGCGGCCTCGGAATTCGCGTACATGGCTTGGCCGATTACGGGTTTGGTGAGCATTCTTCGAAGATTCTGGGGCGGTACGAGATTTGCCACCGAGTCGAAGTGGGCTACGCGGGCCGGCCATGTTCTTTTGATGGTGTTCACGGTCTTGCTGATTGCAGAGCTGCTTATTGCTGCGAACAAGTTCGACAACTGGGCATTCGCGAGCTTCGCCATACCGCTCAGCATCTTCATTATGGCCGTGCTTCAGTACATCGCCCAGCAGTTCATCTCGGCTGGGAGCCGCTTGCTTGCGTCTTCGCCGACGGTCGTCAATAACAGTGCATTACTGGATATCTTCGGACTGCTTGCCTTCGCGACATGCATCGGTGCTCTTGTGTTCGGTGTCTACGGTTCGGCCAAAATCGCTGACACGGAGGTTTTGGCGATGGGAGTCGGCGTAGCGATCTTCTCTTATCTCGTTTCAAGTTTGGCTTTCAGCCCGGAAAGTCTCAACATTCGGAGTGGCGACGAGACATCGGCGGGCGATGAGGCGGTTGGAATCCTGACGTTCTTCGTCAAATCTCTTCTGGTGATCGGGCCATTCGTCTACGCTGGTGGCGCATTCCTGGCCTGCCGGCTGATGTGCTACGAGATCAAGTTCCTGATCGACGAGGATCCCGGATTCTCGGGTGAATTCGAAGCCACGCAGTTAATGCTGGTCGCGGGTGTCTACCCGTTGTTCTTGTATGTCTTGTTCTTGATCTACTACATCTTCGTGGATCTGCTTCGGGCGATCTTCAATCTGGATCGGAATGTGCAGGTCTTGCGGCTCGAAGAGCATCGGGGTTGAACCTCGATCCTTCAGACGCGTGCCGGCATCTGAGCTTTCGCCACCGCGGTGGCAGAATCCTCGCATAGAGGTTTCTCCAAAACGCACCTGCTTCCGCATTTTTCATTCATTGCCACGGCGCCCGGGCTCGAACTATGGTTCGGCAAGTGCGCCGCACCGCCACCCTCGCTTGTCGGACTGGGGTCGCCGGCGATCGTGGGGATCTTCGCCGAAGGGCATCGCCGAAGCTGATCTGCACCGGTGATTCGATCCGGGTGCGGCCCGGCATGACCGTCTTACCGAATCGCACCTGGCTCATCGAGAATCTGTGAATTCGGAACGCTGTTGCCGA
>CALFOM010000078.1 GCA_937919685.1 uncultured Phycisphaera sp. | reverse complement strand
TGGCCACCACCACCACCACCACCACCGCCACCACCACCACCGCCGCCGCCGCCACCGCCGCTGCCGCCTGATGAGGACGGCGTCGACGTCACTGACGGCGAACCGCTGCCGCCCGAACTTGCTCTTCCGACACTCGACGCATCACTACTCCCGGATGCGACGAAGTCATCAATGGTGCTGAGGTCCGCCATCGCGACCGCATCCCGATACGGATCCGACCCCGAAGTTAGATCGCTTTGAGCACTCGCGTCTTCAGCGAAACGTTCATCTGCGGCGACCGACCCAGCTTCCGCCGAAGCGAGCACCTGACCCTCGATGGCCATTCGCCATCCGAGGTTCATCGGATAAATGATCGCCCGACCGTCGGAGAGTTCCAACGCATTCGGATAGACGCGGGAGACCACTTGCCGCTCGTCGCTTCTGCTTGAGAGCACGACACCGCGTTCAAGAACGAATGCTGAGAGTTCCGCAATGACCGCCTGGAATCGTTGGTTCGCGAGCGCCGCATCGCCGCCCCTATCCTCGAACGGAAGTCCTTCAACAGAGATCGGCGCCCGCGGCAGAGCCAAGCGAATTTGCGTGATGAGACGATCGACTTCCCGGCTGACAAATTCGTCATACTTGACTGTGATTTCAGGCCCGCCGCGTTCCAAGAGTTTCGACTTTGCCGGTCTGGAAAAATCAGCGAAACGAAGAGGTGCGCCCTCAAATTGGATGGCGATAAGGCGCTTCGGATTCGCCTCGACGGCCCCGATCACCAGGTCGACGGCATCACTCGGGAGACGCGGAGCCCCCCCCGCACCACCGAGTTGGATGACCACTCCGATCGGCTGTTTTGCCTTCTTGAAGACGAGCCCGAATTCGATCGGCGACGAGTCTGGACTCGCTCCGACGATCTTCTTGATCTGCAAAGAGTCCTGAGGCTCAGCCGCTAATGGTGCAGAACGTGCGGATGCTGTGGCGAGCACGGACGCAAAAACGCCAAGCGCGACCATCGCAAGGAGACGGGCAGGCGCAACCCGCGACTGAAGGCCCCTCGCGGGCTTCGCGCTCGCAACGGCAGAACGAAAGGATGGTACGGATGGTAAAAATGACATTTGATCGGTTCCCCTCGACATCACACTCATGAGCCAAAGCGACTTGACTTGCCTGAGCCACACACGTGCTCAAAGATCAAGCGGTCTCTTCGCCCTCTTGCACCAACGCCTCGAGAATCTTCATTCCCGGGCCCATGCTTGAGAAAGCATCGAATTCAGGTCAGTCGGATCCAAGGCCGACCTTTCGCGATTCGTCGCGAATGACCTTTGGACCAGATCTCACGATCTCCCCATTCCCTACAACACAACTGCTGACACATCCCTTTGGGACCCCGAGAGCCCGCCAAATACCCTTGTTTGAGGACTCGAAGGAAGAGATGCGGGCAGGCTTCGCCCCTGTCAGCTGCCCTGAAGGCCAGCGGATGGGACTGAACGCGGGCCAATCCAAGGTCGGATTGGAGCTCTCGACACGAAATGACAGATGAAAATCACTTCGCTGCCCTACTCATCGGCTCCCCGGAACTTCGAAAACGCCATTTCTGGCCAGTTTTGCGGATTCAAGGGACCTGAGCGGACGCACCGATCGCCCGCTTCATTGGAGTCCCGTCGGCCCCGCACTACGTGGCCAGAGAGAAGATGTTCGCCGGAAATGCCGGAATCTAGAGAGGGAAGAGAACAGCTCTTGGAGACCAGAGTTGAGAGGCTGGAGGGTCGAGTACCGCCCAGCCTCTCAATGACGATCACGCGAACCTCTCTCTCGCGGGGCCCGCCATCCTCTATACGAAGCAGTTTTAGGGACCAGTCCACCTATATAACCCACTCAACCGCGACGACGGCGGCGAATCAGGCCAAACCCTGCGATGGCGAACCGGCCCACTGGGCCTGGAACCACGATGAGCCGATCCTGGTACTGCTCATTCGTGAGACCCCGGAGCCCGTCATAGGCCGAGAACTCCTGAGATCCTCCACCAAGACCAGTGAGCAACCCACTCGGGCGCAGGTTGCGACGCGCTCGAAGAGCATCTGTTTCTTGATCACCGCACCGAGGGCCCAAACGGAGCCGAATTCCGAACATGCTTCACGAATCTGAAGATTGGCCCCCGGGGTTGTCTCGGCTCGAACAGGTCGAACATGAGTCCTGAAACGACCGTTTATGGCACCCGAATAAAGCAACGTTGACG
>CALFOM010000077.1 GCA_937919685.1 uncultured Phycisphaera sp. | reverse complement strand
GGATCATTCGGATCATTCGGATCATCCCACCTCGCGACGCTGGAATAGCATCACGGCGACGGCGAGGGCCACGAGGACGAGGGTCAGCCCGTACGGGATCGTCCAGGCGAGATATCCAAGTGGAATCGAGGCATCCTGGGTGATCGCGTCAGCGAGCCAGAAGACTTGAAAATTCGGGACGATCGCATAGGCGCTCTTGAGTGCCCAGTACTGAGATTGGATGTCGAGGCCGATCTCGCCGCCGGCCTTGAGCAGGGCCGCGGAGATCTCGTCCAACCGGGCGATTCGGCGGGCGATGAGCCAGTCGGAGAGCAGGCCGAGAATGAAGAATCCGATCGTCGTTACGAGCGTCAACACTTGGCCGAGTCGCGTGCTTGCGGCGAGCGCGATCGCGGTGAGCACCATCTCGCCGAGGAAGAGCACCGCCACGGCGATCCAGAGATTTCCTTCGAATTGCTCGCTGATCGGGACGGGGGTGAAATCTGCGCCGAGTAAAAGGCACAACCCGTAGGCGATGATCAGCAACGGCGTGCCGATGGTGATGAAGGTGCTGGAGAAGACGTATCCGTAGAAGAAGTTGCACCAGATCCCGCCCGCGACGGCGAGGATCATTGCGCCGAAGCCAAGGGTGATCACCGGGAGGTGATAGGGGGTGGTCACGGTCTGCTGCACACCGTGGATCTCCACCATCATGAAGACGAGGGCGAGGAAGATCATCACGAGTAACTGGGCGGCCGCCACGCCGAGATATTTGCCGATGACGAAGATCGGTCGCGAGACCGGTTTCGAGACGACGGTCAGGACCGTTCGATTGTCGATTTCGCGGGTGAGGACGTTCGAGGCCACGAAGGCCGAAAGAATCGCGCCCCCCATGAAGATTGTGGAGAGGCCGATGTCTACGTACATCCGCTGGTCATCCTGCAGCGTATAGGCGCTGAAGGGGTTGCTCAGCACCACCAGGATCGTGGAGACGATCAGAACGACCAGGAGCACCGGCTGGCGAATGCTCTCAAAGAAGGTGTTCCGGGCGATGGCCAGAAGCTGTTCGAAGACGGCCATGGGTGAAAGTAGATCCGATCTGTGGGAGGGATCGAGGCTCGGAGCCGATCCGGGGCGGGAAGGGGAGACGCGGGGCCTTTGCCGACTGATCGGTCGGCCGAGATGAATTCCGCGCGACGGGGTATGATTATGACCAGCTGACCCGAACTCGTCGACCTCGGCATCGTACCTTCGGGACGAGACGGAGATCGTCAGTCGGATCGGCCGGAACCGTCTCGGCGAATCCCTCGGTGGAAAGTCGGGACACACTTCTTGTTCCGGTGCCTATTTCGACCGTCGGTGCGAACATCGACAGTCCTTACTCACGCTCTTTTAGCGATCTCATCGGATCGAGGCTCATGAGAACCGACCATCTCGCCTATCAGCAGGCCACTCGAGTAGCCGGCATGGGCTTCCTGCTCCAAGCCGCCATCGGCTTGATCATGCTGGTGTACGGGTTCATCTTCAAGGACTCCGCATTCCAGGTGGCGAGCGAGCCGATCCTGGTTGGAACACTGGTCTGGATCGCGCTGGTCGTCGTATTCCACCAGCACCGACTCGACCGCCTGGAAGCACTGGAGCGCGACGATCTTGCCGCCGAGAGAGGCGAAGAGGTTGGTGGGATCTTCGAGGAAGGGGAGACCGACGTCGCGGCCCGGCGACTCCGGCTCATGCACATCTGGCTCATGCCGATCGCCAGTCTTCTGGTCGCCGGTCTGCTGGTCTTTTTCGGATTAAGGACTCTGCGCTGGTTTGAATGGCAGAACGATCCCGAGTTGAGCGTGACGCCGTTCCAGGTGGGAGGTCATCTCGGCTGGCAACTCGCCATCGCATTGGCACTCGCCCTCTTCGCCTTCATTTTCTCTCGATTCGTCGCGGGGATGGCCGCCCGCCCTGCCTGGGGCAACCTTCGCGGCGGTGCGGGCCATATGGTCGGCAATGCCCTGGTTCTTCTGGCCGTCGCAGTCGGCATCGCCTTTCGCTTTTTCGAGAGCCCCGCGGTGCTCGAGGGAGTCACCTGGGGCCTCGCGATCTACATGCTGCTGGTGGCGGCGGAGATCGTGCTCAACTTCATTCTGAACCTCTATCGGCCGCGACGGCCCGGCGAAGTGCCGAGGCCAGCCTTCGATTCGAGGGTCTTGAGCCTTTTCGCAGCGCCTGATTCGATCGTCCGGTCCATCAACGAGGCCGTGAATTATCAGTTCGGCTTCGACATCACGAGTTCGTGGGGTTATCAGCTGCTCCTCCGGAGCTTCGCTTGGCTGCTCGCCTTCGCCTTCGTGGTGCTGATCGGCCTCAGTACGGTAGTGATCGTCGAGCCCGGTCAGCAGGCCGTCCGTCTTCGCGGTGGCCGCATCGTCGGGCCGGTGTATGAAGGATCGACGATGTTCAAGTGGCCTTGGCCCCTGGAGACCGTCACCATCGTCGACTCGGCCCGGGTGCGAGAACTCAGCCTCAACGGGACGCCTCGTGAGGTGAAAGAAACAGATCTCTGGGATCCCGCCGAGGAGCCGATCAACGAGCTCTTCCTCGTCTCCGCGAACCCGCTTCCCGAAGAAGTGACGAGGTCCGTCGATCAGTTGGAGATCGCCCAAGATCGCCGTGACGAAGCGGCAGGATTCTCGGCATCCACCGAACCCACGCAGGCGGTGACGAATCAGTTCGCCTTGCTCGACGTGGATGTGATTCTCAGTTACCGCGTAAAATCGGGAGCACTGGTTGACTATCTGAACTTCAGCAATGACGTGAAGTTGAAGCGAAGTTCTCTGGACATGCGTCAGCAGGCGCTTCAGGAGATCGCATTGCGAGTCGTGACGCAGACGTTCTCGCAAATGCCGTTGGAAGACGTTCTCTCACCACAGGGCTCGGTCCTCGCGACCGAACTCCGCCAACGGATTCAGACGGAGTTCGACGCCGTCAACACGGGAGTTGACGTGGTCTCGATTGCGATCCCGGCCCTGCGACCTCCCGGCGACTCGGTCTCGATGTTCGAAGAACTTGCGATTGACACACAGAATGTGAGAAAACTCCTCGAAGAAGCCCGCCGCACCGCGAATGCCGCGTTGGCGGGGTTGGTGGGCGATTCGGACCGGGCTCTGGAGATCGTTTCGTTGATCGAGCGGTACCGCTCGGTCGAGCGAGCGGACGGCCCCGATGCCCAGACCACGATCGACGCTCGGATCGAGGCCGAGCGAATGGTGCGCGAGAGTCAAGGCTTTATCGCCTCGTTCATCGCCAGCGCGCGGAGCCTCCGATGGAAGATCCACATGGATGCACGCCGCAATGCCGCCGAGGTCCTCGGTCAGGTCGGTGCCTATGAGACCGCGCCGGAGCTCTATCAGGAGCGCCGGGTGATGGAGATCCTCAGGGAGGTTCTCCAATCCGTGCGATCGAAATACGTCCTGGCCGTCGACCCGAGTCGAACCGATCTCGACATTGAAATGCAGGAACCTGATGCGGGGCTGAACCTCCGCGACTATCTCGAAGATCCCGCTGAAGGCAACTGATCGAAATTCGAATTCGCATGGAGCCTCCGGCTTCTTCCCAACGACCCGCGTCCGAGTAAAGCGAACCATGAGCAAGACAATCACCGCCGTCGTCGCCATTCTCCTCGTGTTCGTGTTGATTCTTTTCAACACGACTTTCACGGTGAATTTCCATGAAGTGGCGATCAAGACGAGGCTCGGCCGTCCGGCCGGGATCATTCGTGAACCGGGGCTTCACTTCAAGCTCCCGTTCTTCATCGATTCGGTGGCGAAGCTGGATACCCGGCAGCAATTCGTAAAGTCGCCAATCAAGACCGTGCAGACACGAGACGGTCAGCAGGTCATGGTTCAGGC
Source organism: uncultured Phycisphaera sp. (assembly GCA_937919685.1). Lineage (GTDB taxonomy): Bacteria > Planctomycetota > Phycisphaerae > Phycisphaerales > SM1A02 > UBA12014. The sequence continues at coordinate 1,802 of CALFOM010000077.1, read as the reverse complement.
GTTCATGCTCTGGAAGGTCGGAGAGAACGACGAGCAATCGCAGTCCTTCTTGAACAGTTATGGATCCCTTGCCGGCGCGCAACGAGATCTTGAGACTCTTCTGCAGGGCTCGCTCAGTCAGGTGGGCGGTTACCGCTTCGATCAGTTGATCGGCACGGACAGCAAGCTGCCCGAGGCCGAGCAGGCAATTCTCGCGGATGTCCAGGCGAACGCGACGAGCGGTGTGGTTCCGATCTCGGTCGGTATCAGTCGGGTTGCCTTCCCTCCCAAGACCACGACCGCGGTGATGCGCAGAATGTCGGCGGTTCAGGAGACGCTCGCGAATCTCGAAGAGGCTCGGGGCAACTCCGAGGCGAGCACCATCAAGCAGCGGGCCCAGGCGCAAGCGCAGATCATCCGCGACTTCGCGGAGCAATGGGCCGCAGTGATCGAGGCCCGAGGCAACCAAGAGGCCACCCGGTACTACGAGCAGATGCGTGATCATGCCGATCTCGCGATCTTCCTCTCCTGGCTTGACACGCTGCGAGCCGGGCTCCGAGGATCGACGACGTTCGTCACCGACATGACCAAGGCACCGTTCCATCTCATCGACCTCGGGTCGAAGGCTGGCTCAAACGGTATCCCCCAGCCGAGCTCGAAGTACATCGAGAACGGGTCCGGAGAATCGCAGTGAGTGAAGATAAATCCGAATCATTCGAGCCGGTCCGAGAGGAAGACGGCCCGATCGAAGAAGCGCCGCGTCGCGAGAAGTCCGCGGAATTCACGGTCGTCGCCGATGCGGCTTCTGAAGCAGATCTTCGCGATGCGATGGATCCCGCCAACCAGAGCCTCACGGAGGCGTTGCGTCTCAGTTATCGCGTTCTGCAGTTCGCGATCCTCGCGCTCGCCGTGGTGTTCATCTTCAGCGGTTTTGAGACGGTACGGGAGAACAGGACCGGAATTCGAACGCTCTTCGGGGCGATCCAAGGCGATGGTGCGGAGGCTCAGATCTCCGCGGGCCTGCAGCCGTTCTGGCCGTATCCGGTGGGAGAGATCATCACCGTTCCCCTCAAGAGAACGGTATCGGTCGAGCAGTCCTTCTGGCCGAATCTCAATGCGCGGACGCTGACGCTCGAGGAGGCAACCGCGAGTGCGCAGACGAGTCGTCCGCTTCGACCCGGCCCCGTCGGCAAGGGCGACGGCACCCTCATCCTCGAGGGCGGCGACCTTGCTCACTGTCGGATGACGGGTGAGTATTCGATCGACGACGCCGTCTCATTCTTGGTTCGTTTCACGCCGGAGCAGGGGGATGAAGTGGTCAGGCTCGTCCTCGAGCAGGCCGCCATTCATACCGCCGCGACAATGACGCTGGCGAGGTTCATCGACGGCGACGAGGCGATTCTGGGGATTCGGCGCCGCGCTCAGGAATCGCTCAATGCGCTGGAGAGCGGCATCAGGCTCGTCTCCATCTCGGTGACCGATCGCGTTCCTCCGCTGGCGGTTCGACGCAACGTGCAGAATGTGCAGGGGGCGAGGGAGCGAGCGAAGATCGCGGTCGAGGTCGCTCGTCGGGAAAGCACGACTATTCTCGATGATGCCGCAGGAGCCTCGGCTCTTGCCGATCTGATCTCGCTGATCGGTGACTACGAGTCTGCATTGAGCGGCGGAGATGAAGTCGAGGCGGAAGCCGTACTGGCCCGGATCGGAGCTCGATTCGAAGACGACGACATCGGTGGGCAGGCGGCCAAGATCATGACCGAAGCCCGAGCGTTCCGTTCGATGATCGAAGCGGGAATCGGCAATGACGCTCGGCGACTCGCGAG
>CALFOM010000076.1 GCA_937919685.1 uncultured Phycisphaera sp. | reverse complement strand
GCGAAACGCCGGCGGACCTTGGCGTGGATGTCCATCCTTCACTGACCGTCGGTGAGGAGATTGCGCCGAGGATTCGAGACCGACGGCTCATGAAGGTCATCAAGGTCATCACGGTCACGAAGAACCAGCCATAACATCGTCGATGGGGTTCAATTCCTCACCCATGAAGAATGACGACGCGGCCCCGGAGTGATCGTGGGGTATCTCATTTTGCTCACGGACATCCGCCCCAGGCGCCAATCAACAGGCCGAGATCGGCGCCGTCTACCTGGCCATCCTGATTGAAATCTCGAAGTGGATCACCGTTTCCCCACGCCGCTAGCAACAGTCCCAAGTCGGCGGCGTCGACGATGAGATCTCCATTGATGTCGGCGAGGCAGGTATCGCAGTGCGCGGAGAATTCGCGGAAGTAAAAAAGACTTTCCGCGCCGCCGTCATCGACGGTGAGCAAGATCTCGCGTTTCCCATCCGTGCAGTCGGCACCGGGAGTGATCGCCATGCCCTCGGTCGACCCGTGGAATGGTGCGTCGTAAATGGCGAGGTGATGAAACCGTCGCCCGCCGGAGGAATCAAGCGACGACCCGAGCCTGAGTACTTCAAGTTCGTCGTGACCGGCGTCATGCCAGGCGTATAGCAGGCCGGTGCTGGAATCGAATTCAAGTCCGCAGGTTTCGTCTCTCGAGGTCGCATAGCGGCCGACGAGTTGGACGGCCCCGGTCTTTCGGTCGAGGTCGAAGGCGTAGATTGGTCCGCCTTGTTGATGGGCAACGAACATCAGGCCGCCGAGGTCTCCGCTGCTGGTCCGCGGCAGGCCGTCGCCGTCGACAAAACCGTGGTCAGAGAGTGCGGTGTCAGGTACGAAGGCGATGCCTTCCGCGCCGTAACCATCCTGGGCGTCGGTCCAGGGGCTGATGTCCCATTCGTGCAGGGCCTCGGCCTGGCCGGGCGTCGACAGGTCGTACTCGCGAATTCGATCCGGCCCCTCGATCACGCCGAAAACGCGGCTTGTTCCGGGTTCCGCCACGGTGAGGCCTTCAAGATCGGCGAAGCCCGTCCATTCGCAACGGAGGCCATCGCGGTATTCGATCTCCCACGATCCGTCACCGGTTCGAACCAACGACCAGATCTTGCTGTCAGGCCACGGTCCGTTGCGACAAATCCAGACTCGCTCGGCGACCTGGTCGTACGACGCCCCGCTGAGATCGTTGTAGAAGTCGTTGCTTCCCGGTCCTTCGATTGAGGTGAGGTTGGCCGCCTGACTCGTCGGTTCGGCAGGCCAAGGATCCTGAGCAGTGGCTGAAGCGCTCGATCCGAGGAGGAGGAAGGTCGCCAGTAGTCGTGGCGTCGGTTGAATGTTTTTCGTTTTGGCGTGCATAGATATTGACTCAAGTGGCCTCGACGACCACTCCACCCCCGGAATCCCCTTTGGTCTGGCTCTACGCATCCAAGTTTCGACCGGTTCTTTTTTTCGCCGGTTTGCCCGCAGACTGACGACGGAAAATCTGAGCGTGTTTTGAGGTCATCGGAGCGGTCGGAGCTATCCTGCTCGCCACTCACCGCTCGATGCCCGTCAAGATGCATGCAAGGATGCCACTCGATGGTTTGATCAGACCACGATTTCTTCTCTCCGGCACGACAAGGTGACTTCTATGGGCTTGGCCTCAACACGGTGTTCAACACGACGTTGCATCAATTCGTCGCAGAACGACTTCGCTCGATGACGAATTCGGCATGGCGTGAGTCGTTTGATGGAGGCGATTTGGCATCATCTCGGAGATCGACGCGTCGCCAACATCGCTGGTTGGAACCCGCATTCTCCTTGAAGCGATGCGGCTCGGTTCGATCGGGTGATTCTCGAGGGGCTCATCGGGCTGGTGCTTGATCTGGTGCGCGGGGTGGTTGGCGATCGAGAGATCAGTTGGGGCAATGGGACGCAAAGCCCTTATGGGGTACGGTGGCGGTTCATGACTCGGCTCGATATCAATTCCGATTCGTCAACGGTGCCCGATGTGGCTCGGCTTCTGGAGGCCCACCGGACTTTCGCCGTCACGTGGTCGCAGCCCGGTGTTGGTCATGCCCTTGATGTGGACCAACTGGCCGCTGATGACATCTCATTATTCTCCGCTCGGCACTCAGGAAAGCTCGTGGGAACCGGTGCTCTACAACATCTCGACGCCGCCCACGTCGAGATTAAATCGATGCACACCGCAGAAGAAGCTCGCGGCCGGGGGGTCGGGCGGGCCATGCTTCAGCACCTGCTGACCACCGCCAGCGATCGGGGGTATCGTCGGGTGAGTCTGGAAACTGGGACGGGAGACGCGTTCGCGCCCGCTCGGGCGCTGTATCGAAGTCTTGGATTCGAGACGTGTTCGCCCTTCGGCAGTTATCAAAGTCACGAAGACAGTATCTGCCTGTCATTGAGGCTCGAGTGAAGGCGACCCGTCCGCGGTATTGTTTCGCAGGCCGCCGGCTTTCGGCGATTTGAACGTTTGGAAGCCACGCCGCCGGTAAAGGGTGCGACGATCGAGACCCCAAAAGGCTCGAAGTCCTCTAGAAAAGGCAGTGGCACGCTTTCGTTCCCGGATCCCTGAACGTTCGGAGT
>CALFOM010000075.1 GCA_937919685.1 uncultured Phycisphaera sp. | reverse complement strand
CTCAAGTCGATCACCGACATGATCAAGGGCAAGCAGGGTCGCTTCCGCGAGAACCTCCTCGGCAAGCGAGTCGACTATTCCGCGCGTTCGGTGATCGTGGTCGGTCCGGAGCTCAAGCTCTGGCAGTGCGGCCTTCCCAAGAAGATCGCGCTCGAACTCTTCCAGCCCTTCATCATCCGCAAGCTCAAGCAGCACGGCTACGCGGACACGATCAAGAGCGCGAAGCGAATGCTCGAACGCCGTGACCCTGAAGTGTGGGACATTCTCGAGCAGGTCATCCGTAATCACCCCGTGCTTCTCAATCGCGCCCCCACCCTTCACCGTATGGGCATCCAGGCCTTCGAGCCGGTGCTGGTCGAAGGCAACGCGATCAAGATCCATCCCCTCGTCTGCACCGGCTACAACGCCGACTTTGACGGCGACCAGATGGCGGTCCACCTTCCGCTCTCCCTCGAGGCCCAGATCGAAGCCCACGTGCTGATGCTTTCGCTGCACAACGTCTTCAGCCCGGCCAACGGTAACCCCATCGTCAGTCCCTCCCAGGACATCGTGATGGGTGTGGCCTTCCTCACCGAAGAGAACGGTGATGAAACACTCCGAGAGAACAAGGACCTCAAGTTCTTCAAGGACGAGATGGAGGCGATGCTCGCCTTCGATTTCGGCGATATTAAGATCCACGAGCACATCCAGGTCCGACTCAAGGACTTCGTGAGCATGACGAACGCCGAGAAGGGCGATGTCGTGGCGATGCCGCTGAACCGGCGCATCCGGACGACCGTCGGACGGGTCATCTTCAACGAGATCCTCCCCGAGCGATCGAAGATGCCGTACTACAACTGCTTCCTCGGCAAAAAGGGCTGCGCCCGAGTCATCGACGAGACGTTTGAACGACTGGGCAAGGCTCCGACGATCGACCTTCTCGACCGGATGAAGGAAGTCGGCTTCAAGCACTCGACGACCTCCGGACTGTCCTTCGGCGTCAACGACCTCCGGATCCCGGCAGAGAAGGCCGACCTTCTCGCAGGTGCCCAGAAGTACGTGGACAACGTGGAGAAGCAGTACCAGAGTGGTGCGATTACCGAGCGAGAACGTCACAACGCCCTCCTCGATATCTGGGCGACGTGCCGCAAGGACCTGACCGAAAAGTTGATCCACGCCCTCAAGGAGGATCGCCGCGATCCGGTGACCCACGAGGAGACCTCCATCGACAAGAAGGAGGGCAACCGCTACCTCAACCCGGTCTATCTCTTTATGAATTCTGGTGCTCGAGGTAACCACAGCCAGATGCAGCAGCTCGCCGGCATGCGAGGCCTCATGGCCAAGCCCAGCGGCGAGATCATCGAGACGCCGATCCGCGCGAACTTCCGCGAAGGATTGAATGTCCTCGAATATTTCTCGTCCACCCATGGTGCTCGAAAGGGACTGGCCGATACCGCACTCAAGACCGCGGACTCCGGCTACCTGACGCGAAAGCTCTGCGATGTCGCCCAGTCCGTGGTGGTCATCGAAGCCGACTGTGGCACCACCCAGGGCATCGCAAAGCGAGCCATCTTCAAGGGCGAGGAAGTGGACGTTCCGCTCAAAGACCAGATCTTCGGTCGAACGAGCATGATGGACATCCGGGATCCCCTTCTCGACACGCTGATCGTGAAGAAGGACCACATCATCGACGACGCCGCGGCAAAGCGGATCGACGAACTCGGAATTCCATCGGTCCACGTTCGAAGCCCCCTGACCTGCTTCACGCCTCGCGGCGTGTGTGCGACCTGCTACGGACTCGACCTCTCGACTGGGCAGCCCGTCGAACGAGGACTCGCGGTCGGAATCATCGCCGCCCAGTCGATCGGCGAGCCAGGCACTCAGCTCACCATGCGTACGTTCCACACCGGTGGTACGGCGACTCGTTCGCTCGCTGAGACGAGTTGGTCCGCCCCTTCGGGCGGGTTCATCAACCTCGTGGACTGCAACGCGGTCAAGGTGACCGAAGACGACGGGACGGTCAGGCTCGTGGCGCTCAAGCGAAACGGCGAAGTCCATCTTGTCGACGACAAGGGTCGCGAGATCGACAAGTTCAAGGTCCCCTACGGTGCGACCCTCCGTCACCCCGAAGGCGCGAAGGTCTCAAAGGGTGCCACGATCGTCGAGTGGAACCCCCACATGAGCCCGATCCTCGCGGAGAAGAGTGGCGTGGTCCGGTTCGAGAATTTGGTCGAAGACCAGTCTTACAAGGTCGAGGAGACCAAGGCCGGCAAGGTCGAGAAGATCGTCACATCCCATACCGGAGAGCGAACACCTCAGATCAAGATCATGGACAAGGTGGAAGGAACGACCCTCGACTTCCACCATCTTCCCGCGAATGCTCGAATCGAAGTCAAAGACGGCGACTTTATCGTCATCGGACGAATGCTCGCTCGTGTTCCCAAGGGTGCGAGTCGTTCCGCCGACATCGTCGGTGGTCTTCCCCGCGTCACCGAGATCTTCGAAGCACGGATTCCCAAGGATCCCGCCGTCATGGCGGAAATCTCCGGGCGTGTGGAACTAGATCCCGACAAGCGCAAGGGCAAGATGGCGATCCTCATTCACCCCGAAGGCGATCTCGATCCGGTCCCCCACTACGCACCCCAGGGAACAGCCCTTCTGGTGCATACCGGAGACCATGCGGAAGCTGGCGATCGTCTCACCGACGGACCGCTGGTTCCTGCCGACATCCTCAAGATCAAGGGCGAGGACGAACTTCACCTCTACATGCTCGACGAGGTGCAGAACGTGTATCGAGCCCAGGGCGTGCCGATCTCCGACAAGCACATCGAAATCATCCTCCGGCAGATGCTCGGCAAGGTGAAGATCACCGAAACGGGTGACAGCGATCTGCTTCCGATGGACGTTGTCGATAAGTGGCAGCATCGCGAATGGAACAGCAAGCTCAGCGGCATGCTTCGGATCGAAGATCCGGGTGACACCGACCTTCCGGTCGGGGCCATGGTCCTCAAGTCGGATGTCAAGGAAGCCAACGACAAGGCCAAGGAAGACGGGAAGGCGATCGCCAAGACCAAGAAGCCACGGCCAGTGAAGGCACAACCGCTTCTCCTTGGCATCACCAAGGCGTCCCTCCAAGCCGAGTCGTTCCTTTCCGGAGCGAGTTTCCAGGAGACCACCAAGGTTCTTACCGAAGCAGCCCTCAAGGGTGCCGTGGATACGCTCCGAGGTCTCAAGGAGAACGTCCTGCTCGGGCATCTCATCCCAGCCGGAACCGGGTTCCACGAGTACACCCGCATGCGGGTCAAGCGACTCGTGGACGAACCGCAGGTCAACCTCGCAGCCGAGATGCAGATGCGTCAGGAAGCGGCGAGAGCGGCCGAGGAAGCCGGTGCCGAGCGCCGAGATGCCGTGGTCGAAGTGCTGACTCCCGAGAGGCTTCAGGAGACCGGCGTCGGCGAGGATTGATACTCGTCGTGATCTGAATCGATTCACGCGGGGAACGACCATCCGGTCGTTCCCCGCGTTTTTCTTTGACCGTGAAGATCCTGATGCCATGCGCCGTCGGGCGACTTCCCCGGAGGCGTTCCATTCGCGGCTTCCGGATGACGAAGCTCGCGAGGCTCGACCAGATCGGACATCAGAGACGAGCGACGAAGACCGAGGTCAGGCTTCGAGCATGAACTCCGACACCAGAGCATTGAAACCCGACGGATGCTCGAGAAACGCGAAGTGGTGCCCTCCTCGCTTCTCTTCGAAGATCTCGAGTTTCGATCCGGGAAGCACCGCATGGATCCACGCCTGGCTTCGCCACGGGACCACGCTCTTCCGACCGGTGATGATCAGCGTGGGCAGGTCGATCCGGGGAATGAGGTCACGCCAGTCCTGAAGCGAGTGATTGAACAAGAGAGTCGCCGCATGAGCTCTGGGGAGTTTCAGATTCTCTGCCAGGATCCACTCGTGAACCTTCGGCTTCAACTGGTCGCTCAACATGTCCTCGATCATCATTCTGGTGAATCCGATCGGATCCGGGGAGACGAGGGAATCGCAGGTCTCGATCAAAGCCGACCACGGAAAGATCTCTCCCGCCTCGACCGCCGACTCTGCGGACTCCGTGTCCTTGAGCGTCAACACCGAGGGCTCATCGTCGATGACCATCCGCGCCAACCGATCGCCCCCGTAGAGATCCCAGTATCCCCACATGACCGAGACGCCCATCGAATGTCCGAGGAGCGTGATCTCGTCGAGCCCCCGATGCAGGATGAACTCCCGGACATCTTGAGCCAGCCTGCTGATCCGGTCGCCGCGCGGCGGACGCCCGCGATCCCCATCACCCCGGTGATCGAGCGCGAGGCAGTGGAAATGTGGGCTCAATCCAGCGAACTGCTCCTTGAACATGGCCGCGGATTGCGACTAGCCCGGGAGCATCAGCAGCGTCGGACCTTCGCCCGAATCGAGCCAGGAGAGTTCGACGCCGTCACTCGTAGAAAAGGAAGTCCGAACAGGATGGTTCACGTATCGATCCGATTGATCCGATTGATCCGATTGATCCGATTGATCCGATTGATCCGATTGATCCGATTTAAGGAGACACAAGATCAAAACGTCAGCCACTGGCGACGCGTCCGGGCTCCGCCCCGAGAACATCCCGGAGCATCGTTCGCCATTCACCATAAACGTATTCGATCCCGTGCTCGTCGTGGATTGACTTGATTCGTTGGTGGGCCCGCTCGGCGAGCTGGGGGACGATTTCACGAGCCCGTGGATCACAGAAGTAGACCCGGCACCCGATCGGTCGGCCCGCGCGGGCGGTACAGAGTCGGCCATCCTGCCAGGGACAGTTGCCTCGCTCGACGGCCTCTTCGACGTCATCAATGGTGATCCCTCGACCTTCGCGGTCGCAGATGGCCACGCATCTTGCGACCTCAAGTCCACTGGCATAAAGCCGATGGCCATGGGCCTCGAATTTGCAGCAGTTCCCGCTTGCCAGACAGATCGGTCCGACCTCCCGGATCGCTTCGGCGATCTCCAGTTGGACCGCTTCGATCGCCGTCGCGACTTCCGGACGCTGTACCGCCTCGAACCACGATCGAACCACGGAGGCAGGCGTGCCGCTCACCACGGTTTCCCTTCGGAGTTTCGCTGTTCCTCGAGTCGGGCGACGATGTCTTCGACCGTGAAGAGCTGGCCGTCGCCCATTCCGGGACAAGGCGTATTCTTCTTCGTCCGTTTCCAGGAACGTTCGTTTTCGACCACCTCCGGCCAGAACGGCCAGGTGCGGCACTGGGTCGGCCTCGCCTCGTAGAGACCACAGACCGCCTTCCCGGCGATCTTCTCTCGATCGAGAAAAACACAATCGAACCCATGAACCGTGTCGATCTCATTCAACGATCGGTGCCCGTCGATGACCCGGGAGTACCGAACAAGGAACTCTGGATACTCCATACCGACGTGAGCGGCCATCGCCCGGCCTTCATCATCATCAAACCACACGGCGCCTTCACCGCCGGTGCAGCAATTCCCGCAGCAGGTGCATTCAAAACTCAGGCCTTCCTGAAACCAGGGGGCCGGATCATCCTGCTTCCGATCATCTTTTCGTAGGTCTCCAGCCATTCGATCGCTTTCCTGAAGTGACTTCGCGTCCGATCATCCGGTCTCAATTCGACAGTCGTCCGCCGGGGGTACCCCAGTCGCCTCCGGGAGACGGCGGCGTGCCGGGCCCGTTGGGAAAATCCTCTTCGCCCCACTCGTCGATCACGATCTGGTGGACTTCGGTCCGGTGGCGGCGGAGCTCAAGATCGATCAGTGCATCCGGCCGTTCATCGTGCGCGACACGTTCGATCGAATACATCGCCGCCATGATCCACTCGCCGCCACTTTCCACGGACGCTTCGATTATCTCCTCCGCTTCATCGAGGCTCCGAGCGGTGACCCAGACGGAGATGTAGGCACCACCGGTTCGTGGCTCGGCGGGCTCGGCCATCGCGATCGCGTGCCAGAGCGTGTACCCGAGTTCACGACCGCCGTCATCGACATTAGAACTTGGATCAACGTCAAGTTGAAGGCCCCAGTCGGCCCGAAGTTGAAGCAGGAGTTCATCAAGATCCGGCGAATGCTCGTCCTCCATCACGAGGATCTCCCGCATGCGATACGGCGGGTCGATGTCATCGAAGGCGTCGTCTAACCAGATTCGTGAGACCTGCGTGAGCCCGTGCTTTTCCAGTTTCGCTTCGACGTCTTCTCGAAGATCGGTCTGGCAGTGAATGGAGATCGTCTTCCACGCATCGAGAAAAACTTCGAAGTAAGGCTCCTCCGAGGTGGCGCCGACACCGAGTGAGACCTCCTCAAGGAGGATCGGCTCGAAGTCATCCCAGGTCCGGATGAAGTCGTCGATGAAGATCGGCTCGCCCGCGAGGTAGACGTCGATCGATCGATAGGCATCGACCGAGCCGATCTCGACGGCCGGCGAGACCTCGCCAGGGAGCATCTCGAAGAGATCATGCACCAGGTCACGAAGACCCTCATGGCTGATCGCCACCTGAAAAGCGAAGGTATCGGGCTCATCGTCCTCGCTGGCGACAAAATCGACGAGATACCCCTGCAGAGGCGGTGGCGCGTCGAGCCGCTCGACGCCGAGTGGAAAGGCGTAGCCGTCCACCGCCACCCGTTCAAGATCGGAGCGAAGTCTGAAGTCCCGCATCGCTCGCATTGTATCCGCGATAGGACCTGGATCGCTGGCCGATCCTCCAAGTCGTTCCAAGGTATATTTTGGAGACACTGATCCACCTGGATTTCTATGAATCCAAGAACAGGAGTCCGCATCGCATGAGCGAACGCGCCCAATGGGGTTCCAGAACAGGCTTCATCCTGGCCGCGGCAGGCTCCGCAGTCGGCCTCGGGAACATCTGGAAGTTTCCTTACATCACGGGAACCAACGGTGGTGGCTGGTTCGTGCTGATCTATCTGGCCTGCATCCTGCTCGTCGGGCTTCCGATCCTTGCCGCGGAAATCATGATCGGAAGGGCCGCGCAGGCCCAGCCCGTCGTCGCCTTTGAGCGATTGAAGGGCAAGCCGACCGGCTGGTCGATCATCGGATGGATGGGCGTGATCGGGGCCTTCCTGATCCTGAGCTTCTACATCGTGGTCGCGGGGTGGTCGATGGACTACACCGTGAAGCATCTCGTCGACTTCGGCAAGCCGATCCGCGAGCAGGCGGTCGCCGAGAGCCGCGTCTACGAAGCGACCACCTCGACGGAATCGATGCGGGATTCCCTGATCTCGGCTCGGGCGGATCGGATCGCAGGCCCTCGCGTCGACGCGATCGAGGCGCAGGTCGCGCCGAGTATCTGGAAGTTGAACGCCGAGTTCGAGACCGCCATGGCAACCACCGCGGATTCGGATGTGCCCGAGGACGTTCGTCGCGGCAGGCTCCTTCAGGATCTTGAAGTCCAAGCCGCGGTCACCCGAGTGAAAACGCTCTCCGCCGACATGGAAACGGCTCGAGAGAACGCGAAGGACACCGCCACCCAAGAGTTCGCGAGTCTCGACGACTCCGCCGTTCGACAACAAGGAACCGATCAATTCCGTCGCAGATTGATCGGCGACCGGATGGGTGCGCTCTTCGGCGGCCTCGCCTCGGACGGTTGGACCAGCACCTTCTGGGCCGCCATCTTCATGTTCCTGACCATCGCGATCGTCGCGACGGGCATCGGACGGGGGATCGAGTCCGCCTGCAAGGTGCTCATGCCGCTGCTCATCGTGATGACCGTGGGGATGGTCGTGTTCGCAAGTACGCTCCCCGGCTTCGCCGAGGGATTGTCCTTCGTCTTCAAACCGGATGCCTCGGCACTCAAGCCCTCTGGCGTCCTCGAAGCGCTGGGCCACGCTTTCTTCACCCTCTCACTCGGCATGGGTGCGCTGATTACCTACGGCTCGTATCAGAAGCGAGGAACGCCGCTCTTCGGGCAGGCCGTCTGGATCGCCGGACTCGATACCGGCATCGCATTGCTGGCCTGCATGATGATGTTCCCGATCGTGTTCAGCTTCGGGCAGGATCCGGGCTCGGGTCCGGGTCTGGTCTTCATCTCGATGCCGCTCGCGTTTGCGGAGATGGGCTCCGGCGGCATCCTGCTCGGGGCCGTCTTCTTCTTCCTGCTCACCGTCGCCGCACTTACCAGCGCGATCTCCCTCCTCGAAGTCGCCGCCAGCTACTTTATTGATCGCTGGAATTGGTCACGACCGCGTGCCGCGGTTTCGATCGGCATCGTGATTTTCGGGCTTGGCACGTTGGTCGCGTTCAGCATGTCTGAGGGTTTCTTCCTTGCCTCCTGGGCGCCCGGTTTCGGCATGAGCCTCTTCGATACCTTCGACTTCGTCGCCAGCAACTGGCTTCTCCCTCTTGGCGGCCTGCTGATCGCTGTGTACGCCGGCTGGTTCCTTCCCCGAAAATTCCGCGATGCGGAACTGGCGAGCCACTCGAAGGCCTCGGTTGGCGCGTGGCTCCTGCTCATCCGCTTCGTCGCACCCGCGATGGTTTTGCTCGTACTGGCTCAAAAGATCGGCCTTTACGATGCCAACGAACTTCTCTATTCGATCTGGAACTGACCTCTTCCCCACCGGCTCATCGGTACGGAGTGAATTGAAAACATGGATAATTTTCTCGAAAACATGAACGCGGCCATCGGCGCCATCAACGACGTCATCTGGGCCGACTGGGTCCTCTACGTCGTGCTCGGCGTCGGCGTCCTCTTCACCCTCTGGTCGGGCTTCTGTCAGTTCCGCGCCTTGACCCACGGCGTCAGCGTGACCGCTGGTCGATATGACGAGAAGGACGACCCTGGTGCCATCAACCACTTCCAGGCGCTCTCCGCCGCACTCTCCGCGACCGTGGGGCTCGGAAACATCGGCGGTGTCGCCGTGGCGATCGCCCTCGGTGGGCCGGGTGCGGTTTTCTGGATGTGGATGGTCGGCCTCGCCGGCATGGCACTCAAGACGACTTCAGTGACTCTCTCGATGCTCTATCGGGACGTGAGCGATCCCGACAACCCGAAGGGCGGCCCGATGTACGTCGCTCAGAAGGCGTTCGCCTCGTGGGGCCTGGCCCCGCTCGGGACCGCGGTCGGTGTGCTCTTCTGCATCACCCTGCTGATCTCCGCGATCACCGGTGGCAATATGTTCCAGGCTTGGAACGTGGGCCAGATCACCGAGATGGCGTTCGGGATACCCACGCAGGCCGTCGGCATCATCCTCGCCGTGGTGGTCGGTTCGGTCATCATCGGCGGCATCAAGCGAATCGGCAACGTCGCGGGGGTGCTGGTTCCGTTCATGTGCGTCCTCTACGTTGCCGCGGGCTTGCTGGTGCTCATCATGAACATCGGCTCGATCCCTTCGATCTTCGGCCTGATCATCACCAGCGCGTTCAGTCCCACCGAAGCGGCCGGCGCGTTCATCGGGGGTACCGCCGGGTATGCGTTCCTCTGGGGCATGAAGCGTGCCTTGTTCTCGAGCGAAGCCGGTCAGGGCTCGTCGCCGATCGCACACAGCGCGGCAAAGACCAAGGAACCCGTTCGTGAAGCCGTGGTCGCCGGACTCGAACCGTTCATCGACACCATCATCGTCTGCACCCTCACCGCCTTGGTGATTCTCTCGACCGGCGCGTGGAATCGCGACGGCATCGGCGAGACCACGCTGGCGGGCACGCCGTCCTTCACCCAAGGAGAAGGCGGTTGGAACCTCGGAAGCTTCGGCGATCCCGATCCGAACGATGACGACTCCACGGAGTCTTGGTTCGTCGGCCTTCCCTCCAAGAACAAAGTCTCCATGAAGACCACGGGCAAGAACTGGGGCGAAGAGGACACGGTGTTCGTCGTCGTCGAGACCTCAGAAATCGATGACCAGACGGGAACCAAGCTTGCCAAACTCTCCGGCAGCGTCGAGCAGTTGGAATCGGGTGGATTCGTCGCGATCTTCGATGATCCGGTCACCAGCGAGTCCGCCCCGACTTTCCAGAGTGATGACATCCAGGTCTACAAGGACTATCCGGGTGCCACGCTCACCGCCCACGCCTTTGACCGGGCCATTCCAGGCTTCGGCACCTGGCTCGTCCTGATTGCTTCCTGGCTCTTCGCGATCTCCACCATGATTTCATGGAGTTACTACGGCGAGCAAGGCATGGTCTTCATGCTGGGCAAGAAAAGCGTGCTCCCCTACAAACTCTTCTACTGCATCATGATCATCGTCTCGACGCTTCCGATCATTGGTAGTGATAAGGAGCTCGACAATCTCACCACCCTCGGCACCGGTGTCATGCTCTGGGCCAACATCCCGATCATGCTGATCTTCGGCGGAATCGCGATGAAGGCATACCACGACTATGGCCGTCGTCTTCGTTCCGGCGAATTCAAGCCGCACGCCTCGCGATCCTTTAACGACATGTCTGAAGAATGAGTCGATCGGATTCGTTTGACGGACGTTCGACGTCCCTGTCCATCTCCGCCGCGACCGTGGCCGACGCCGCGGTCGCGGCGGTCTGCGCCGACGCAGATTCACGCGACCTCGCCCAGGAGGTGCGTGGCGTCGATAGCCTCCATGAGCGGGCGTTACAGGGCCTGCTCGAGACCGCATTCACCGCCGCGGGTCTTTATCCGTTGCGGGAGATCCGTCTTCCCAAACGAGCGGACGAGCCGATCCGTTCAGCGGGTTCCCGGTGCGACTTCGTGCTCCGTCCGATCGACCGGCCCCTTGGTCACGATGCGGAGGCACTGGCCGCGGCCGCGGAACCTCCTTCGCTCTTCGACGACCCGGACGCCCCACCGTCACCCCTGGATCCAGCGGAAGTCTTCTGGCTCGAACTCAAGACCGGCTCGGCGTGCCGCGATGCCGGCGATACCGGCGACCTCGCCTCACTGCCGAAACGGGTCAAGATCGATCTCGCCCGGCTCGCCCACGACAAGGCCATTCATCATGCCGCGGTGCTGGTGATCGCCTTCGGCGTCGACGAACCGACGCTGGTGGCGCAGGCCGTCGCGTTGGATCATCATGCCGCCGCGGAAGGCCTCCCGACTCAGGGCGTGGTGATCCGCACCGCCCCGATCAGCGACCGCCACGGCAATGACACGGCGTTGATCGCGGTGTACCCCGTCGGCCGGGTCTGATTGATCGATCTCGCTTCCGACGTGACCACGCTCAAGCGGATCACCCGCTCAGGCATCTCGATGGAGCACTTTGAGAATGACGTCCGCCGCCTTGATGGCCGGATCATGACCGTCGAACATCGCCCGAACGCCTTCGAGTCGCCTTCGCATCGCCGCCAGCGCGGCCGGGTCTTCCAGCAACGGCATCGCGGTCTCGATGATCGGCGCCGCCCCAAGCTTCTGGTCGTACGGCACGAATTCAGGCACCACCTGCTCACCCGCCACGATGTTCGGCAGCAGTTTGAACGGGATCCGCAGCATGACCCACGTGATCAACATCTGCCAGCGATAAATCGCATAACTCCCGATCATCGGGCAGGCATGCCGCGTGAGATCAAGACTGACCGTACCGCTGGTCGCGAATGCCAGATCGGCCCAAGAGATCGCCGTGTCGAGGCGATCCCGTTCGAGTGAGACTCCTGCCGGGAGTGGATCGAAACGCGCCCGGATGGTGGCCTCGATTCGTTCGTTGGCGGCCAGAATGACCGCAACCGCTTCAGGATAACCGCGACGAATCGCCGTAAACGCCTCGATTTGATGGATCAGATTGCCCTTGATCTCACTACTCCGGCTGCCCGGCAGGATCAGAATCTTTGGCGAGCCTTGGGGAAGGGTTCGTCGATCCACCGCGAGCGCGACCTCGTCCAGCGGTCTGGCCATGACCGAATGCCCAATGAACGTGGCGGCGACTCCTTTCTTCCGAAACCACGCTTCCTCGAAGGGGAGGTTGCAGAGGACATGATCGCTCCAGCGTTGCAGCTTCCGCACCCGCCAGTGCCCCCAGGCCCACACCTTCGGCGCGATGAGGTGGACGGTTCGGACACCATGCCGCCGCAGCCGTTTGCAGATCGGGAAGTTCGCAAAAGGGCTGTCGATCGGCACATGGAGATCGACGCCGTTGGCGACCACCCACGCCTCGATCCGATCGATCGTCCGCTTCATCTCGAACACCTTGAGCAAGCTCGCGAGCCCCATCACGCCGTCTTCGCTCGTTCGCTCGATGATCTCCGCCCCGGCATCCTCCATCCGGGGTCCGCCCCACGCGACAATTCGGAGGCCGGGCTCCCGTGCCCGAAGTGCCTGGATGACCGGGGCAGCCTGCGCGTCGGCACTGGGCTCAAACGCCGTGAAGAGGATCGTCTTCCCGGATTCCAAGGCATCAGGCATCGCGGAGGGATCGGTCATCGAACGAAGGATACCCAGATCCCTTCCCGGTCCCCACCGGGCGGAAGGGTCGTCCGGTACCATCACGGATTCACCTCGTTTCCGAAGCCCTCGATCAAGGCTCCACCGCCCATGCTCAAGCGAACCCACACCTGCAATGACCTCCGAACGACCGACGACGGATCCACTGTCGTCCTTGCCGGATGGGTCAACACCTATCGTGACCACTCGAAATCGCTGGTCTTCATCGACCTGCGGGATCGCCGCGGGCTGACTCAGATCGTCTTCGACGTCGCGGACTCTCCCGCCGAGATCGTGGAGATCGCCCAAGGCCTCCGACGCGAAGACGTGATCGCGATTCGCGGAATCGTCCGGGTCCGCGGTGGCGGCGCGAACCCGAAACTCGATACCGGCAAGATTGAAGTGATCGCGATGGAGCTTGAGGTCTTGAACAAGGCTGAGACGCCGCCGATCCTTCCCGATGACGTAGAAGCTGAGAAGATGGGCGAGGAGGTCCGACTTCGAAATCGACACATCGACCTCCGCCGACCAAAGATGCAGGGCATCCTCGAGACCCGGTCCAAGGTCACCCAGTTCACCCGGGCCTACTTCCATCAGCGAGACTTCCTCGAGATCGAGACGCCGCTGCTCATCAAGTCGACGCCGGAAGGTGCCCGCGACTTCGTGGTCCCCAGCCGTCTCGAAGCAGGCTCGTGGTACGCGCTGCCGCAGAGCCCGCAGCTCTTCAAACAGATCCTGATGATTGCCGGCTGCGATCGGTACATCCAGATCCCCAAGTGCCTACGCGACGAGGATCCGCGAGCCGACCGCCAGGCCGAATTCACCCAGATCGATCTCGAAATGAGTTTCATCGATCAGGGCGACGTCCTCGACACCATGGGCGACTTCGCGGTCGAACTCTGGAAAGAGATGCTCGGCGTCGACGTGGGCGAAATCCCCCGCATGACCTGGCACGAAGCGATGGAGACCTACGGGATCGACCGGCCGGACCTGCGGTTCGGTCTCGAGATTTCGGACATCAGCGACCTCGCCGCGAAGACCGACTTCAAGGTGTTTCACGCCGCCCTCGAGAAGACGAGCCCGATGGGCTCGGGTGTCGTGAAGGCCTTTCGAGTCCCCGGCGGAGCCGAGAAACTCACTCGCAAGCTCACCGACGGCTACTCCGAGTGGATCAAGACCTTCGGGGCTGGCGGTGTCCCGACCACCAAATGCACCGGCGACGGATTCGAATCCGGCGTCGGTCGCTTCGTCGAACCGATCGCTGCGGAACTGATTGAACGTCTCGGCTGCGAGGCCGGCGACACGGTCTTCTTCACCGCCGACACCTGGGAGGTCGCCACCAAGTCCATCGGAGAACTCCGGATCAAGGTCGGTCGGGACCTCGGCCTGATTGATCAATCGGCCTGGAAGTTCGTGTGGGTCGTCGACTTTCCGATGTTCGAGCTCGACGAGGCCAACAACCGCTGGGTCGCCCTCCACCATCCCTTCACCGCGCCGAAGCCCGGCCAAGAAGGCCTGCTGGAAACCGATCCCGGACACTGCATCAGCGCCGGGTACGACCTCGTGGTCAATGGCAGCGAAATCGGCGGCGGCTCGATTCGTATCCACCAACCCAAGATCCAGCAGAAGGTCTTCGATCTCATCGGGCTCAGCCCGGAAGAAGCGGACGCCAAGTTTGGGTTCCTGCTTCGAGCGTTGAAGCATGGCGCGCCACCACACGGTGGAATCGCGTTCGGCCTCGACCGCCTTGTGATGCATATCGTCGGAACCGACAATATTCGTGACGTCATCGCCTTCCCGAAGACGCAGTCCGGCGCCGATCTCATGATCGAGGCACCGTCGCAGATCGATGACGCTCAACTGGCCGAGTTGCACGTGCGATCGACGCTCCCCGCCCCGACCGCCTGACGGCGGAACTGGGAAGCGGATCTGGGAAGCAGATTCGGGGGACGAACTCAGGCCGCCTCGGTCGCTCCAGGCGGATCCTCATCGTCCGGCGCGAGCCGAGTAATGATCTTCGCCCCTACCGCGTCACCCAAGACATTCACCGTGGTGCGGCACATGTCGAGGATCCGGTCGACGCCGATGATCACGCCAATCGCCTCAAGGGGCAACTGTTGCACGCCTCGACCGCCAAGACTGGTATTCACCGCGGTCACCACGATCACCATCGTGACGAGGCCCGCACTCGGAATCCCCGCCGCACCAACCGCAGCCAGCGTCGCCGTCACGACGACGATGACCAGCTCTCCGAGTCCGAGCTCGATTCCGTACAGCTGAAACATGAACACCACGGCCACGGCTTCATAGAGCGCCGTCCCGTCCATGTTTACCGTAGCCCCAAGGGGAAGAACGAAGTTCGAACTTCGCTTGCTGCAACCACCTTCGTCGATCGCGGTCTCGATCGTGACCGGGAGGGTCGCGGAACTCGAATCGGTGCCGAAGGCGGTCAGCAACGCCTTGCGCATCTGAAAGATGAACGCGTAGGGATTGGTACGCCCGAAGAGAACGAGCACCAGTGGCAGGGTGATGAGACCATGAATCGCGAGCCCGAGGAGGACCGTTGTCATGTAGCCGCCCATCGGACCGGCGATCGATCCCAGGCCGATCTTCGCGACGGTGCCGGTCACCAGCAGAAAGACGCCGATCGGCGTCAACCACAGCACCCAGAGCACCAACCGCATCACACCATCAAAGAGCGACTTGAACACCTTGATCGCGGGTACTCCGGCCGGTCCGCTGGCCGCGAGGGCGAGACCAAGCAGCAGGGCGAAGACGATGACCCCAAGGGTGCGACCATCCGCCAGTTCGGCAAAGAAATTCGTGGGGATGACCTGCTCAAGGATGTTCATCCAGGCGCCGGCAAGTCCCTTCTCACTCGCGGTGCCCATGGCATCCCGAAGGCCGTCGCTGGCCTGATACGCCGAAGCGCCGTCGTTCTGAAGACTGCTGACGGCCTCGGGAGACAGACCAACGCCTGGCGCAATCGTGGTCACCAGTACCGCACCGAGGATCACCGCCGCCAGCATGGTGCTGAAGTAATACAGGAGCGTCGCCCCGCCGATCAGGCCGAGCCGGGAAGGATCGCCGATCGACGTCACGCCCACCACCACCGAAAGGAACACCAGAGGGAGCACCAAAAGCATGAGCGGCCGGACCAGAATGATCTTGCCGACCTCCATCCACTGGTTGCCGGCGCCGGCAGGATCACTCGATGAGCCGTGAATCCACTGCCCAAGAATCACCCCGGCCACGAGGCCGACCAAGATGAGCACGGTGATAAGTCCGTCTTTTCGCATGAGCGGAGGGTAGAGAAATCAGCGGGGTCACGGGGCCCCTCGACCCCGATCCGGCCCGAATTGACGTTGGCCCAACCAGAACCGGGTCCTGATCAGTGCCCCGCGAGCCAGCGTTCCGCGTCGATCGCCGCTCGACATCCCATGCCCGCCGCGGTGACCGCCTGTCGATAGACATGATCCGCGACGTCACCCGCGGCGAATACGCCCTCGAGATTCGTCGCACTCGATCCACCGTCCGGAAGCGAGACGTACCCGCTGTCGTCGAACGCGATTCCGCTGTCCTTGAGGAACTCGGTCGCCGGCGCATGGCCGATCGCCACGAAGAGCCCGTTGACCGGAAGTTCGGACCGTTCGCCGGTCACGGTGTCCTCGAGAAGCAGCCCGGTAATGAAGTCCTCGCCGAGAACATCGACCACCGTGCTGTTCCAATGCATCTGCACGTTTTTCGCGGAGAGCACTCGATCCTGCATTGTCTTCGAGGCACGCAGCGATTCTCGACGATGGATGATGTGCACGGTCGACGCGAACTTCGTGAGGTATGCCGCCTCTTCCATCGCCGTATCACCGCCACCAACAACCGCGAGCGGCTTGTCGCGAAAAACCGGCAAGGCGCCATCGCACACGGCACAGGCGGAAACCCCGCCACCGTTGGTCGCAAGTCGAAGTTCGTTGTCGAGTCCGATCCAGTTCGCGGTCGCGCCCGTGGCGATGATTACCGACTTCGTCCGAATCGTCTCACCGTTGGAGAGATGCAGGGCCATGGGTCGGGCGCCGAAATCACATCGTTCGACGTCTGCACCCTTCACCCTGCTTCCGAAGCGTTCCGCCTGCTTCTGGAACATCATCATCATCTCGGGGCCGGTCACGCCGTCCGGGAAACCGGGGTAGTTCTCGACCTCAGTGGTGAGCATCAGCTGTCCGCCCGGCAGGACCGGAGCGGGGTTCTGCTTCGGAACACCGACGATGCATAGGGGATGAAGGTCGGCGCGAGCGGCATAGATCGCCGCGGTCCAACCGGCAGGACCTGAACCGATGATCACGACGTCCTCGACGCCGTCCTTGCGAGTCGCATCACTCATTCCACCGGTCTCCATTTCGAAGCCTCGACCTCGATTCACGCCAACCTCGGAACTCGGCCGCTCTCGACGAGGGCGAGCATGATTTCAGTCGATCAGATCCTGAGTGCGGGCAAGGGCCCGCAGCGGTGGCCAGACGATCATGTCACCGGTCATTCCATCGAGGCTCGACTCCTGGAAGCTTGAGTCTTCCTTGTCGTCGCCGCGAGCGTAGACGATGCACTCGGAGACAAAGATCTGACCAAAATCGGTATCGACCGCTTCTTTCCGACTGCCTAGGAAATCGAACAGCAGTCGACCGTACCCCTTGTCGAAGGGATCGAAATCGAATCGCTTCGGAATGTACCTGGCGTACGCCTTCTCACGATCATCGGGCCACTTGCCGAACTCGACCCGATACCCGCAGAGACCACAACCGACGATGGCCCCGTTGATCTCGACCACGAGTCTATTGCGAGCATTGAAGAGGCTCTTCATGTCCGCGATCGATTCTGCGACGATGGCATATCGAACCTCGTTGAGCCTCGAAAATTCGCTGGGGAGCAACTGGATCGGGTCGTAGGGTTTGATCTTCCAGCGTCGCCACCAGTCGTCGTACACGTCGGTCAACTTCTCCTGCGAGGCCTCGAGGCTGCCATGAATCTCGGCGATCCGCTTCCATCTCTTGCTCGCGCCGAATCGGGTGAGCGGACTGCCCTGAGACTGGAACACGCCGAAAACCTCGGCCAGACGATCCGGGTCTGGCGCGCCATTGTCCATGAAGACCTCCTGGAGCACCGCGTCGACCACCAGCCGGTCGCCTTCAGGCAATTCCAGTCGCTTGAGTCGTTCGGTGTCGGAGATTTTGAGGAATGGAAGTTCCTTGGTGGCGATCCGTCGATAGACCTCGGCGGGTACCCGATCCACCGAGGTGTACATGGCGTCACGCATCACCGACATCGCTTCGCTGAGAAGCATCATCGCTTCGGACTTCTCGTCGAGCATCTGCCGATCGCACAGGTGACGGAGCACTCGGGCGTTGGCGACCGCGGCATCGAAGCCCTCGTCGAACTCACCGGCCTCAATCCGTCGATAGAGCTCCGCCGCGGTCCAGGTTGAAAATGCTCGGAATGCCTTGAGGTAGGGAAATGCGATCACCACTTCCCCCTCGGTCTCCAAGCGAACGTCCGCGATCAGTCCGGCTTCCTGGAATCGGACATCGACGTTCTCCGCCCCGTAGGGAAGACCGATGATCACCTTCTCGGCGGCAACCTTGAGCGCGTCGGCGACCGAGGCATTGGACGAGGCCCAGTCGCTGACCGCCTTCCAGTCCTTCATCCCCGTCCAGACGGTGGTCTGGTTGAAGCCATCGCCGATCTCCATCGGCGGATCAGTCATATCGAGATACGCTTCGAAGAGCCCCGCCCAACCGGTGCTTTCTTCTCGGGCCTGCTTCCGAATGTTGTCGTTCAGACGCTCGGTCAGCGACGTATCGGCGGCCGTCAGAGAGCCGGTGAGGCAGAGGCCGGCGGTGAGTGAGATGAGAAAGCGGGTCAACATGCGAACTCCCGAGAGGGGGTCATTCAAGCGTTCTGAGGAACTGAGACCGCCAGCGTCCACCGTGGCGACTCATCCGATGAACTTTGAAATGTATCACATCGACCCCCTTCCGAGCACCTCAGGCCTACCCGCGGCCCGGCTACACTCTGCCATTCGACCGTTCCCCGGAGATGTCTGGATGCCCGCCAACCCCCGCCCCACCATGCCCGATCGCGTGAACGTCCTCCTGATCGGAAGCGGAGGCCGTGAACATGCCCTTGCCTGGCAACTCAAGCAGTCCTCACGGCTTGGCCGCTTGTGGGTCGACCCGAATGCCAACGCTGGCCTCCGTGCGATGGGCACCCCCTGTACGGAGCCGCTCTCGAAACCGGCGATGTTCCGGCTGAATCGATGGTGTGACAAGGAGGAGATCGGGCTCGTCGTGATCGGGCCGGAGGTACCTCTTGCCGAGGGCTGGGCGGATGATCTCGCCACAGAAACCCGACTGGTCTTTGGCCCCTGCAAGGCCGCAGCCCGACTCGAAGCCGACAAGGGCTGGGCTAAGGAGATCATGCGGTCCTCGTCCATTCCGATGGCCGAAGGACGGACCTTTAAGGACCGAAGCCCGGCCATCGCCTACGCGATGAGCCGCGAAGATGGTTGCGTCGTCAAGGCCAGCGGCCTCGCGGCGGGCAAAGGCGTGATCGTGTGCCGAACGCCCGAGGCGGCCGTCGAAGCCGTTGAAATGATCATGGGCGATCCCGAGCGACATACTCAGGGCAGCTTTGGTTCCGCCGGTGACACCATCGTCATCGAGGAGCTGCTTCAAGGTCAGGAGATGAGCGTGCTCGCGTTCGTTGATGGCCGCTCGATCTGGGTACTAGACCCGTGCCAGGATCACAAACAGGTCGGCGAGGGCGATGTTGGCCCGAACACGGGCGGCATGGGCGCCTATTGCCCGACCCCCCTCGCCACGCCTGAGATCATGTCGAGAATCGAGCGGGACATCCTGGTCCCGACGATCGACGGCCTCCGCCGCGAGGGAATCACTTTTCGAGGCGTCCTCTATGCCGGGCTGATGCTCACGACAGGCGGACCGAAGGTCCTCGAATACAACTGCCGATTCGGCGACCCCGAATGCCAGCCTTTGATGGCTCGGCTGCGGGGAGATCTCCTCGAGGTGCTCTGGGCGACTGCCGCCGGGCAATTGGACGAACTGGAATCCGGCCTTGAATCGGACCCGAGAACCGCATGCTGCGTGGTCCTCTGCAGTGCCGGATACCCGGGTTCAATCACCGAGGGGCATCCCATCACCGGAATTGAGGCCGCCGAGGCCGAAGCTGGCGTTGACGAGACCGTGATCGTCTTTCAGTCGGGAACCACGATCGATGCCCGCGATCGAGTGGTCTCGGCCGGCGGCCGAGTCATGAGCGTGACCGCCCTCGCGGCCGATCTGACGGCGGCTCAGGACCTCGCCAACCGCGCTGCAGCGAAGATCGAGTTTGCGGGAGCCTTCTTCCGCCGCGACATCGGAAGCCGGGTGATGAACCCGATTTCGTGAACTTTCGCTGGTCCCCGGCATCCAAGAAGACTGAGACCGGCCGATGCTTCTCGTCGCGACCCCGGATTCTGACTCATCAGAGATCCGCAAGTTCGCCCCTATGGGCCATTGCGGGGCCGTTCCAGACGAGGGTAGACTATTGTTTCGGACTCTTTGCGCAGGATGCGCGGGAACCTCCCGATGACTGACCCGTATTCCCCCGATAACCTCCGCCCTCGTCCGACATGAAGTCGACGCGAGACCGCGAGTAAAACGGGACCGAGGCGGATCGATCCGCCAAAGGCTCTTTTCGAGCACGAACTGATTTGGAGATCAGACGCATGATGCTGAGAACGTTTGCCGCTTTGGGACTCGGCTCCCTCCTCGCCGCATCGGCCATCGCCACCACAGGCACTGCCTCGGTCGAAACCAATAAGAAGACGCGAGCGACCGACGACACTCGACGCGCCGTCGTTGATCCCACGCTTGGCTTGGCCGATCCGATCAGCCTTCCGGTGATCACGAGCAGACCGATCATGAAGAACCCCGCCCGATCGGTTGAGGTTCGCCCCGTCGATCTGGTTCCGAAGAAGCCCACGGCATCGCTTCGAATCCCGACCGATTTAAAGACCGGCGATTCACTTGCCACCGGCACCCTCACCATCAAGTTCCGTGATGACCTCAAGGCGCGAGCTGGCTTGGTCGCCGGCACTCGATCGTTGAGTTTGATGGGACAGGACCTCACGAGCGTTGACAACATCGTCGCCAAGTACGGTGCGAGTTTTCGACAGCTGATCATGCTGCCTCAGGACACGATCGACCTGATCGAACAAAAAGCCTTCACCCACAGCAATCGACTTCAGCCAGACCTCGCCTCCATGATGCGGGTCGAGTTCCCTGCCGGCACCCAGGAGAACCTAGTCCTTGCTGCCGCCCGCGAGTTCAACGATCGCCCGGAACTCCAGTG
>CALFOM010000074.1 GCA_937919685.1 uncultured Phycisphaera sp. | reverse complement strand
GAGACCACGAAAGCCAGGCAGCCCAAAGGGCTGCCGCAGCGCTCAAATCAGAACTGATTCAAGAACCGGACGTCGTTCTCGTAGAGCCAGCGGATGTCGCTGATGCCGTACTTCCGCATCGCCACCCGTTCGATGCCGAGACCGAAGGCAAAACCGGTGAACTCTTCGGGATCGACCCCCACCGCCTCGAGCACGTTGGGGTCGACCATGCCGCAGCCGCCAATCTCGATCCACTGCCACTCGCCCTTGATCTTCATCTTCATGTCGACTTCGGCACTGGGCTCGGTGAACGGGAAGAAGCTCGGCCGCATGCGGACTTCCGCCTCGGGCCCAAAGTAGGCGCGGGCGAACTGGAACAACGTGGTCTTTAAGTCGACCATGCTGATGCCGCGGTCGACGCACAGGCCTTCGACCTGATGGAACATCGAGTAATGCGTCGCATCGTGGGTGTCGGGCCGATAGACCCGTCCGCAGGCGATGATCCGTACCGGTGGCTTCTGCTTCTCGAGGGTCCGGATCTGCACCGTGGACGTCTGGGTG
The DNA here is from genome assembly GCA_937919685.1 of uncultured Phycisphaera sp. Classification (GTDB taxonomy): domain Bacteria; phylum Planctomycetota; class Phycisphaerae; order Phycisphaerales; family SM1A02; genus UBA12014. Next base: position 7,075 of record CALFOM010000074.1, on the reverse strand, counting down.
CGGAGGAGCGTGCGACTCCCCTCCTGCTCGCCCATAAAAAAGTTGTCGATCGGGTCCCGGGCTGGGTGACCGGCGGGAATGTTCAGGGCCGTGAAGTTGTGCCACTCGTCCTCGACCTCAGGCCCCTCGGCCGTGGTGAAACCCATGCGTCCGAAGATGTCGACAATCTCGTCAATGGTCCGGCTCAGAACGTGTCGACGGCCCTCTGGGAGGTTCGCACCGGGTTGGGTCACATCGACCTGCGGTCCGCTGGCGACCCCCGAGCCGGCAACCTCGGCCTTCCGAGACTCGAATCCCTGCTCGAGCGCGACCTTGACTTCGTTCAGACGCTTGCCGACGGCCGGCTTGTCCTCCTTCGAGACGGTCTTCAACTGGGGCATCATGCCCTTCAGCCGACCCTTGGAACCGAGATACGCAATCCGCCACGATTCGACGGCCTCGCAATCGGCGGCGGCAGCGAGTTCGGCGAGGGCAGCGGTCTGAAGTTCTTCGAGTTCGACGAGCATGGCCGCAGTGTACGGGCATGCGGGGTCAGATTTCAGGCCGACCGGTGCGATGAATGCCCGATGACCAAAGAAAACGAGCCTCGACCGGAATGGTCGAGGCTCGTGGTGGAATCTTGAATCGACGATCCGGGACCGACGACCGAAAAGGGTAACTGAATCGCGGGAGGCGACTCAGGCTTCTTCAGTAGTCTCGGGAGTCTCGGGAGTCTCGGGAGTCTCGGGAGTCTCGGGAGCAGGTGCCTCGGTGGTCTCGACCGGGGCCTCCTCCGCCGGAGCTTCCGCCGTGGCGGTCGCGCCGAATGAACTCGCAAGCTTTTCTGCGAATGCGGTCCGCTTGTCAGCTTGGCGACGACGTCCGCTGACACCTCCACCAATCTGAGGGCCGTCCTCGTTGCCGACCAGCATCACCAGAACCAGATCACTTCCGTCGCCAAGACGATGCTTGTCGAGCTTGACGATGCGGGTGTAACCCCCATCGCGGCCTTCAAACATCGGAGCGACCTTCTGGAGCAGATGCTCGATAAGCCGGGGCGACTTCTTCAAGTCGCCGAATCGGTTGCGCTTGATCTCGCTGGCATCCGGCGCCTCGAAGATGGCGTTTGCCTTTCGTTCCTCGGGGACCTGGGGATCGTCCGCCCACGCGAAGATGTTCCGGTCGTTGATCTTGCGCTCCAGCTGTCGGCGGGAGTGCAGCGACTTGGTCTTCGCGATGGTGATGAGCTTCTCTGCGAAGCCCTGGACCGCCTTGGCCTTGGGGAGCGTGGTCTCGATCTGACCATGCTCAAAGAGGCCTGCCGCCATATTCCGCATCATGGCGGTGCGGTGAGCGGAGGTGCGATTAAGTTGCTTGCCGTAGATACGGTGACGCATCGGTGAATCCTCGAAAACATGAACCGGGCGGGACGACCCGCACGGAAGACTGACGTCAGTTGATACGGAACGCATCCGGCACATGCATGCCGAGTGCGAGTTCCATTTCCTCGAGCTTCTTCTCGACCTCGCGGAGCGAGGTTCGACCGAACGCACGAAGGGTGAGAAGCTCTTCTTCAGATTTCTGAACGAGCTCGGCCACGGTCTTGATCTGGGCTGATTCCAAGCAGTTGCTGGCACGGACCGAGAGGTCCATTTCGGTGATTCCCTGCTGGAGCTTTCGATTGACTTCCATGTCCTCCGCGGTGGTCTCCATGACCTCGTGGGAGACGGTCGTCTCGCCGGCCTCGTCGTACATGATGAACGGGTTGAGATGCTTGCGAAGGATCTTCGCCGCCTCGACCACGGCCATTTCTGGGGTGACGGTTCCGTTGGACCAGACATCGAGGATCAGCTTGTCGAAATCGGTCCGCTGGCCGACTCGAGCGTTCTCGGTGCGGAAACGGACCCGCTGCACGGGCGAGAAGATCGCGTCGATCGGAATCTCGCCGACGACCTGCTCTTCTCCGTCCTCGTAGTACTCGCTCGCCGGGCGGTAGCCGCGGCCGGTCTCCACGGTCAGTGTCGCTTCAAAGTCGACGCCGGGACCGAGGGTGGCAACGACGTGCTCGGGATTGTGCACGGTGATCGAAGTATCGCACTCGATCATCTCAGCGGTGACGTCGCCAGGACCTTCCGCCGAAAGCTTCATCGTCTTGGGACCTTCGCCGGTCATGCTGACCACGAGACCCTTGATGTTCAGAATGATGTCGGTGACATCCTGCAGCACGCCTTCGAGCGTGTCGAACTCGTGCTTGACGCCGACGATCTCAACCTTGGTGACTGCAGCACCTTCGATGGTCGAGAGGAGGATGCGACGAAGGCTGTTGCCGATAGTCGTACCCATGCCTCGAACAAAAGGCTCCGCGGTGAAACGTCCAAAATTTTCGGTCGAGGACATCGTGTCCTTCTCGACTCTGGCTGGAAGTTCCAGCCCTCTCCAGCGAACCTGCATGGCTCACTCCAATATCTGGCGGTGTTCGAAAAGAACAAACCCGTGTGTTCTCGAGTCGGAAGCGGTCCCGCCAGGGCGACTGCTCGAACTCATCCGTGAACACGGGGACGAGAAAACTACACGCGGCGGCGCTTGGGAGCGCGACAACCGTTGAACGGGATCGCGGTGTGATCCTCGATCGCCACGATCTTCAAACCGGCGGCTTGAAGGGCGGTGACCGCCGACTCACGACCGGGACCGGGCCCCTTCACATGCACCTCAAGCTCCCGCATTCCCATGCGACGAGCCTTGCCTCCAGCCTTTTCGCTGGCCCGGCTGGCCGCAAAGGGCGTCGACTTGCGAGAGCCCTTGAAGCCGACGGTGCCTGCGGAGTCCTGGCAGAGGGCTTCGCCGTTGAGATCGGTAATGGTGATGAGCGTGTTGTTGAACGTCGCCTTGATATGAGCGATGCCCTTCACCACGTTTCGACGAACCTTCTTCTTGCTTGCCATAAAATCGAACCTTGTCCTTTTCCGCGCGCCGGACGAGAGTCCTTGAGACGCGACGGATGACTCGTATAACGGAATGCTGATCCCGAATGCCCGCGGACGGAGACGATCGGAATCGCCACCACGAACGGGAATCGAAAATCAGCCCTTCACGCCCTTCTTGCCGGCGACCGTCTTCTTACGGCCCTTCCGGGTTCTGGCATTGCACCGAGTGCGCTGCCCGCGGACGGGAAGACCCCGACGATGACGATCGCCTCGGTAGGAACGAATGTCCTTGAGGCGCTGGATGTCCTGGCCGACCTGGCGACGCAGGGCACCTTCGACGACGAAACCCGTGTCGAGAAGTGCATTGATCGACGAGAGTTCCTCGTCGTTGAGTTCCTTCGCGAGCCGATCGGGATCAATCCCGGCCCGCTCACAGATGTCCGCCGCGTACTTCGGGCCGATGCCGTGAATGTACTGCAGCGAATAAAGGATCTTCTTACGTTCCGGGATGTCGACGCCTGCGAGACGTGGCATGCGGTAGCTCCAAATATCGAACGAGAACGGAGGGTTTCAGCCCTGCCGCTGCTTGAGACGGGGATTCTTCTTGTTGATCACGAACCGCTTACCTTTGCGGATTACGATCTGGCAGTCTTTTGTGCGTCTTTTGATACTGCTTCGAACCTTCATGGCTGGTTCCTGCTTTTTCGTGGTTGAACTTCTAGTGGCGATACGTAATTCGACCCTTGGTCAGGTCGTATGGACTCATTTCAACGGTGACCCTGTCGCCGGGGAGGATGCGGATGAAGAACTTCCGCATTTTTCCACTGACGTAGGCGAGGAGTTCCTGTCCGTTTTCGAGACGCACCTTGAATCGGGCGTCGGGCAGTGCTTCCACGACCTCTGCGTCGAGCGTAATTTTGTCCTCTTTGGCCATTATGGGGAGATCGTTCCTGGTAGTTGCTTTCGAGAATCTTGAATCGGGGTCAGTTGATCACCTGGTCGGCAATCGGATCAGTCATGACGTCAACGGCCGACGTGGTCAGGACCGTGGCACCTGAACGGCCCACGGCAACGGTGTGCTCGAAGTGGGCGGATACCGCGGCGTCGACGGTTCGAACCGTCCAACCGTCGGCTGCCACTTCGACCGGTACCCCGCAGGCGGTTCCGTCACCGCGAACCGCGGCTCCAGAAACCGATCCGACGAGGACCAGAATCGGTTCGATCGCGAGGACCATGCCTCGGCGAAGCGTAAAATCACCTCGGCCCATGAGACCGATAAGGCCTCGAGTGAGGTGGGACGGTACCGCAGGAAACTCGTGGAGTTCCCGGCCGATGCCGTGTCCCGTGAAATCGTCCAGAACACCGTAACCGGCATCGAGGGCCAAGTCTTGAAGAATCCTAGCGATATCGCTCCATCGACGCCCGGGCCTGATGAGATCAATGGCGGTTTCGAGAACGTTTTCGGTCGCTTCCAGCAATTCGCGTCGAGCAGGGTCGATCTCGCCTACCGCGACCGTGATCGCGGCATCCGCACACCATCCTTCAAGTCGAGCGCCACAATCAATTTTGACCAGTTCGCCCCCAGAGAGTCGCCGATCGCCGGGAATACCGTGGATCACCTCGTCGTCGACGCTAATGCACGCCGGGGCCGGAAAGGCCGAGGCATTCGTGTTCTCTTCCGACGCCAGCCCGATGAAGAGCGGCTCCGCGCCGAAGTCGGCCAGGACCGAGGCCACGGCCATGGAGATCTCACCAGTGCTGCGACCCGCCACACAGACTTTGCGTCCGGCCTCGAGCGCCGCGGCGACCACCCGACCGCACGCGGCGATGCCGTTGATGTCTGCCGACGACCTGATCGCGATCGACGTCGACCGACGCGTGGCGTCGTTCAATTCGATTCGGGATGGGACGGAGCGGATCATGATGGTTTCGTTCGGTGAAGTAACAGGTCAGAAATGGAATCGATCGGAAGGTCAGTTGCGTCGGCTTCGGATCTTGGAGCCGCCCTTTCCGTCGCCGGAAAGGAAGCCCGCGTAGTTCCGCATGAGCAGATTCGCCTCGATGCGCTGGATGATGTCGAGTCCGACACTCACCACGATGAGCAGGCCGGTGCCTCCAAGGAAGCTGGCCACGAAGAATGGAATCTGCAGTCGCTCCGCGATCATCGTCGGGATGATCGCGATAATCGCGAGGAAGCCAGCACCGACGTAGGTGATCCGTTCCATAACCGTTTCGAGGTATTCGGCGGTTCTCGGTCCAGGTCGAATTCCCGGAACGAACGAACCGTACTGCTTGAGCTGCTTGCTCATGTCGTCCGGCGAGAACTGGACGGTCGTCCAGAAGTAGCTGAAGAAGTAGATCAGGATGATCTCAAAGATCACATACGGGTAGGCGCCGATCTGGAAGTTGTCGGCGAGGAATCCCGTGGTCGACATCCACCAGTCGGGACTGCCGCCCTGCGACGCCCTGGTGTTGAGCCACCCGAAAATCGCCGAGGGGAAGATCATCAACGAACTCGCGAAGATGATCGGCATCACGCCGGCATGGTTGATCCGAAGCGGAAGGTAGTGCCGCTGACCACCGACGACCTTGCGGCCATCGCGGGTGTGCTTGGCCTGTTGAATCGGAATGCGCCGCTGGGCCACCGTGATCACAATTGCCCCCGCGGTGACTAGGATGAAGGACGACGCGAGGAAGATGACCTCGAGCAGCCCGATTCCTCCACCGTCTCCCTGCTGGCTCGGATTGAACTCCGAGATGATCCATTGAATCGCTTCAGGAAGCCTGGCGAGGATGCCTGCGGTCAAGATGACCGAGACACCGTTGCCGATTCCGTACTTGTCGATCTGCTCACCGAGCCACATCAGGAACACGCTGCCTGCGGTCAGGCCGACGATGCCGGATGCAAAGAAGATCATGCTCGACCCGCCCGAGAGGAACTGCGGTTGGACGAGGTTGTTCGTACGAAGGTAGGAGAGCCACATGATCGCCTGCACGATGCAGAGCCCGACCGTGGCGTAGCGGGTCCATTCCGAGATCTTCTGCTGGCCGCTGGCGCCTTCCTTCTTCAATTCCTGAAGGCCCGGTAGCACGGAGTTCAGAAGCTGGAAGATGATCGACGCCGTGATATACGGCATGATTCCGAGGCCGAAGATCGTCGACTGGCTCAGTGAACCACCCGAGAAGATCGATGCGAACTGCGCGATCCGACCGAACCCCGAAGAGTCCTGAGTCGCCTTGGCCGCGGATTCCGCCAACTGGGTCTGGTCGACGCCGATGAGGGGAACCCAGAATCCGATCCGATAGATGACCAGCATGCCCAAGGTGAAGAGCACCTTGTTTCGCAGGTCAGGGATTCGGAAGATGTTCAGGAACGCGTTGAGCATCAGTGGTCCGGATTGCCGGCGGACGCCGGCGTCGATTGGATCGATTGAACGGAGAGAACGGAGAGAACAGAAAGAACAGAAAGAACGGAGAGAACGAAAATCAGATCAGCCCTCGACCGCGGTGCCACCCGCAGCTTCGATCTTCTGTCTGGCGGAGGCCGAGAACTTCGCGGCCTTGACTTCAAGCTTCTTGCTGAGGTCGCCTTCGCCGAGGACCTTGAGTCCGAGGGCGGTGTTGCGAACCGCGCCACGCCCAGCGAGAAGCGCGACGTCGACCGTCTCGCCCGCTTCGCAGAGTTCCTCAAGCACCTTCACGTTGATCACGTGATAGTGGGTTCGGAAGCGAGCGTTGGAGAAGCCCCGCTTCGGGAAGCGCTGGAAGAACTGCTTGCCACCCGCGTCGTAGCCGGCTCGGCGTGAATAGCCCGAACGGCTCTTCGCACCATTGTGGCCTCGACCGGAGGTTCCGCCGGTTCCGCTCGCTTCGCCGCGACCGATACGCTTCCGCTGCTTGTGCCGCCCAACCTTGGCGGTAATGTCATGAATCATCATGGCTCGGGTACTCCCTACCGAACCGCACCGAGTCATCCTCGGGCGGCCAGTTGTCTTGAATGAATCAGCCGGTGGACTCGCCGCCGCCTTCGGTCGGTGCTGGTGCTGAGGCTGGTGCTGCGGCCATCGCCGGTGCTGCGGGTGCCGCCGGGGCGAATCCGCCTCGACCACCACCACCGCCGCCGCCTCGACCACCACCACCACCACCGCCGCCGCCGCCACGACCACCGCCAC
>CALFOM010000073.1 GCA_937919685.1 uncultured Phycisphaera sp. | reverse complement strand
CCTCGACACGACGGACGTTGGGACCACGCGGTCTCGTGCCGAAACGGTGAGGCCGGGTCCAGCCGTCGAATCTGGGAACACCGACACGGTGGGAGAAGATTCTTGGAGGCCCTTGGATCCTCTGGTTCGTGACCTTCTCTTCGAGGATGCCGTTTCGGCGGCGGGGAGCTACCACCTCGCCTGGCGGATCACGGAACCGATTTCGGCCGAGATCGACTTCACCCAGAAACGTATCGAGGCGATGCGTCACCATTGGGCGACGCTTCGAACCTGCCGACATCCGAATCTAGGCACCAAAGAGAAGAAGGCCAGCGAACTTGATCCGGTGGTGGTCGAAGTCTATTCCCGTGAACCCCGGGAGCGAGAGCTGAATCATCTCTTGAGACATCCACTTGATCTCCGAGGTGGAGAGTGTTTCAGGTGCGCTACGTGGGTCGACTCGGGACAGCAGGTCACCCTGCTGGTCTTCCACCATGTCGCGGCGGATGGGCGCCTCGCTGAACGGATCATCAGGCGTACCTTTGCAAATGATGGAATACAGGAGGTCTTTGAGGAACCGAGCACGCCGCCGCAAATTAGCTCTGTCGCAGAAGACTGGTGGGTGAATCAGGTGACGAACGAACTCAAGGGGGATTCGCTTCCACAGATTCCGGTCCTCGAGTCCGACGACGCCGAAATCACCTTTGTCACGTCCTTCGATGACCTCGGCATCCTGAGGGAATCCAACCGTCTTTCCATTGCGGAGTTCGGGAGTCCCATGGCGGTGAGTGTACTCGCTTGGGCGCTGCTCCTCGGTCGATGTTCGGGCAAGTCCCGCGTGGTGATCGGGCTGCCCTTTGCAAGCGAGTCTGGCGATGGTGGACTTGGCGTCAGTCTGCTTCCGATCGTCGTTCCGGTCGGTGAGAGTATCTCGATCGCCGAGGCCGTCGCCTCCACCGCAAGGATGATCGTCGGCGGCATTGAACATCGCCACGCCGCGATCGGGCCGATCATCCGTCGTCTTGATCCGGCTCGGACGCACGTCAGGCCACCGCTCGACGGCGTGATCACGCAGGATGATCTTCATCGTTCCCATGGAGACGTCGACATTCGCTGGCAGTCCATCGGGCGAAGTTCGTTTCAGGCGTCGTTAGTGGTTCCGAGCATCGGTTCGACAAGCTCGCCGATCGGCGTAGAGATGGATCCGATGATTCTCGAAGGCGAGTCGGGAGAATCCTTCCTCTCCAGATACTTCGTGATCCTTGAGCAGATCAACGCCGCGCTGTCGCGAGGGGATTCCGGCCTCCTGCTCGGCGCCGTACAGGAGTTGAGCGTGGAAGCGCGAGCTAGGATCGTTTCTTTCGAAACGGGAGATCGTTTCGATTCCGAATTCAAATCGGTGATCGAACGATTCGACGAACAGGTTCGATCTTCCAAGGACGCCGTCGCCATCGTTGAAGCCGATCGAACGTTCACGTATCAGGAACTTGATCAGTGGAGCCGGAATATCGCGGCGAAACTTCAGAAGGCCGGATTGATCCTCGGTGATTCCGTGGTGTTGACTGGATCCAGGAGTGGCGCCACGATCGCCGCCATGCTGGGTGTTGCAAGAGCCGGCGGCTTCTTCGTCCCGATCGAATCTGATCTTCCTTCCGATCGCATCAATGCGCAACTCGCCTGTGCTCGGCCTCGTTTTGCGGTCGGTCCGGACACGGGTCAGTTTTCATCCGCCAATGTGGAGGCGTGGATAGCTTCGGACTTCGTCGAAAGTGCCTCGAATGAAATGGTCTCCGTGGCGGGAATCGGACTGCATTCGCCTTTATATTCCATGTTTACCTCGGGCACCACGGGTGAGCCGCGAGGGGCGGTCATTCCGCATCGAGCGATTCTCCGATTGGTCGAGGACGCATGGTTCCTTCCAAATGGTCCGGGTTTTAAGATGTTCCACGCGGCGCCGCTGGCCTTCGACGCCTCGACGCTCGAGATCTGGTGGACGATCTTGAATGGAGGTTCGGTCGTTTGCTGGGAGGGGGTCGGTGCAAATCTTCAAGGGATGGCCGATCGGATCCGACGCGAGCGGGTGCAAGGCGCGTGGATCACCGCAGCGCTCTTTCATGCCGCAGTCGACCAGTTTCCACTCTTGTTCGAAACTCTTTCGGTTGTTCTCACCGGAGGAGATGTCGTCTCCGCGGATCATGTCCGGAGGATCCAGAAGCGATTTCCGGATCTCA
>CALFOM010000072.1 GCA_937919685.1 uncultured Phycisphaera sp. | reverse complement strand
CGCCAAATGGGCTACGACGCTACCGCGGCAGAATCACCTTTGCTTTTTTAGGGTGACGCCTGTTGGTCTTCGGGATACACCTTCGGTGAGAGGTTTGATAGTCTGGCACGATCGCGATAGTCGCTGAGCCAAATTTTTCCATCATGGAGTTCAATTATGACCAGTTCATTGTGTTTACTTGTGCTCGCCCTCGCCGTTATGGTTTCGACGTTCGCAGGTTGCGCTTCCACCCCGGCACCGGCGGGCGATCATCTTCGCGATCAAGCGGGGAGTCAGACGGTGACGGAGGCGACTGACGAGTTCTATGGCGCACTTCAAGCGGTGTTTCGCGGCGACGCGGCGCCGATGAAGGCGGCGTGGTGGCAGGATGACGAGATCGCCTACATGGGGCCCGGGGGGGACTACCTGATCGGATGGAACGACATCGAGAAGGAATGGGATCTTCAAGCCTCCCGGAAGCTCGGTGGCAAGGTCGAGCCGTCCCGGCTTCACACCATCGAGGGCGACGACTTCGCCATGATCACCTGTGTCGAAGTGGGTTCGAACGTCGTCAACGGGAAGTCCGCGACTGTATCGATCCGTTCCTCCACCGCCTTTCGGAAGCGAAACGGCGTCTGGAAGGCAGTCTCGCACCAGACGGACAAGCTGCCGTATCTCGAAAACCCCGAATGAGTCACGATCCCGATCTCGCCTCGTTCCTGCAGCCCGAAAGGGACGTTCGGTTTCGGAAGCGTGGTTTCGGAAGCGTGATGGAATCGAGCATGGTCGCCGTCGCAACTGCCAGGCCCCGCGAACGCCCGAAGGCGTTCGCGGGGCTTTTTCATTGAAATTCATTCTTAGGGCCGCGGTCCAAGTGACGCCGAAGGCAGGTTCGCGGTCTGGTCCGATCGATCACGACTCGGAAAGAGTTGATTTTACGGTCTGGTGCGAGGATAGAATGTTGGCCCGCTCTCTTCCTTCTGAACATGGCAACACATCCCTTCGAGCACGACCCTCCCCAGCAAGGGGCTGACCAACCTGCGGCGACGCCGGGTGGCTCGGACTCGAAACGCAAGCCTCGACGACAAAGGCATCGGAAGGGTGGCGGCGGAGAGGGCCGGTCATTGTCGAAAGGCGATGGGAACGGGCCATCGCTCAACGCCGAGGACGGGAAGGCCCGGGACGCCGTGGTGCTCCTGCTGGAGAGCCTGCCGAGCATGCAGGCGAAGTCAATCCGTCGCCGGTTGGCGGGCATCCGCAGGTCCGCCGAACAAGGGCGAGGGATCTCCGGAGCGATCGCGGCGGTCCGCCGCGATGCGGAGCGGATGCTGGATCTCCAGGCCGCGCGGAAGAATCGAAAGCTTGAGATCTGCTATCCACCCGATCTGCCGATCTCGATCGCTCGTGCGGAGATCGCGACGGCGATCCGCGATCATCAGGTGGTCGTGGTATGCGGAGAGACCGGCTCCGGGAAGACCACGCAACTGCCGAAGATCTGCCTAGAAATCGGTCGCGGGATCGGCGGGGTCATCGGCCATACGCAACCTCGGCGGGTCGCCGCCCGAAGCGTCGCGGCGAGAATCGCGCAGGAACTCTCGACGCCACTCGGTTCGGGCGTGGGCTATGCCGTTCGGTTCAACGATCGAACCTCGAAGGACACGCGGGTCAAGTTGATGACCGACGGGATTCTGCTCGCGGAAACCCAGCGAGATCGCGAGCTCTTGGCCTACGACACGATCATCATCGACGAGGCGCACGAGCGGAGTCTCAACATCGACTTCCTGCTGGGCTACCTGAAGCGTCTGCTTCCCCGGCGTCCGGACCTCAAGGTCGTGATCACCAGCGCCACCATCGATCCGGAGCGTTTTAGTCAACACTTCGACGGGGCGCCGATTATTCGGGTGGACGGGAGGATGTACCCGGTCGAGATCCGATATCGACCAGTTGAGGCGACGCCCGACGACGCCGACGCCGATCAGGCAACAGCGGCGGCGGTGGTGGCCGCCGTCCAAGAGATCGATGCGGCCGGGCTCGCCGACGCGGAGCCGACGGGACGCCCGGACATCCTCGTCTTTCTTCCCGGAGAACGCGAGATCCATGATGTCGCCTTGGCGCTCCAGCGATCGGCGATCGTCGATACCGAGGTCTTGCCGCTCTATTCTCGACTCTCCAATGAACAACAGGATCAAGTCTTCCATCCCGGTGAGCGACGGCGCATCGTGCTTGCCACCAACGTGGCGGAGACATCGCTTACCGTGCCGCGGATCCGTGGTGTCGTGGATTCTGGGACCGCACGGATCGCCAGGTATTCGCCGCGAAGTCGGGTCCAGCGACTACCCGTCGAGCCGATCTCCCAGTCATCCGCGAACCAGCGAAGCGGCCGGTGCGGTCGCATCGCTCCCGGACTCTGCATTCGCCTGTGCGACAAAGAGGAATTTGCCAAACGGCCAGAGTACACCTCGCCGGAGATTCTCCGATCGAATCTTGCGAGCGTGATCCTTCAGATGGCGTCACTGCGCCTCGGTACTCCCGACTCGTTTCCGTTCATCGAACAGCCATCGGCGAAGCTGGTGCGGGACGGCTACGAGACCCTCCGAGAGATCGCAGCGGTGACCCGCGACGGCGAGCTCACCGACATTGGTCGGACGCTTGCGGCGATGCCCATCGATCCAAGGCTCGGCCGCGTGGTCTTGGCGTCGGTAGAGGAAGCATGCCTTCCCGAAATTCTCGCGATCGTCGCGGCGCTGTCGGTACAGGATCCGCGAGAGCGAACGACGGGGGGGCGAGGGGTGGCGGATATGGCGCATGCGGCGTTTCGAGATTCCGGAAGCGACTTCCTGTCCTTCCTCCGACTTTGGCGTGCCTGGAGAAAGGCGAAAGCTGAAAAGGGGAGTTCCGCATTGCGGAGTTGGTGCCGACGGAATTACCTTTCGTTCATCCGGATGCGAGAGTGGCAGGATGTACACGACCAACTCGAGGATCTCGCCAAGGAACTGCTGACGCAGAACGGCCGCGGTGGAAGGAAATCGGGGCGAATCTCCCTCCCCGAGGTTCGTGCGGATCCACCGAGTGGCGCGGTGCATCGGTCCATCCTCGCGGGTTTCGTTTCGAACATCGGTCACCGAATGGAGACCGGTGAGTACCGGGGGATCACCGGGACGACCTTTGAAATCTTTCCGGGCAGTGGGTTGCGCCGTCAAGAGGCGCCGTGGATCATGGCGGCAGAGATCGTCGAGACTTCTCGTCGATGGGCTCGAACCGTCGCGAGAATCCGTGCGGACTGGGTCGAGCGTGTGGCGCCGCATCTGGTTCGAAAAAACCACTACGAGCCACACTTCGTCCCAGAGACCGGATATGTCTCGGCCTTCGAACGTGTGATCTTCGGAGATCTTGATCTCGTGGAAAGACGGGAAGTCCCCTTCGCCCCGATCGACGGCGAAGGCGCTCGCGAGGTCTTCATTCAACAGGCTCTGGTTTCGGAACGACTTCCTGGAGACGCCCCATTTCTCTTGCGAAATCGAGCGCTTCGCGAGAAGCTGCAACGGCTCGGGGATCGTGGTCGCGAACAAGGAATTTTGGCCGATGACGCCGAGCAGTTCGCCTTTTACGACTCCAGAATTCCGGCGGAGATCCATAACGCGGCGGCACTGGGATCGTGGCGTCGCAAGGCTGAACGACGTAACCCTCGAATCCTCGAAATGCAGGAATCAGATCTCATGGCCTTTGGGCACGATCGCCCAGATGCCGATGCGTATCCTGACCGGTATTCGATTGGTGGCATTGACCTGACGCTGCGGTATCGACACGAGCCGGGCGTCGAGGACGATGGCGTCACCGCGACGATTCCGCTTGAACTACTCGGTCGACTCGACGCGGGCAGGTTCGAGTGGCTGGTCCCTGGACTTCTGGTCGACAAGATCGAGGCGCTGATTCGAAGCCTACCGCGACGCATGCGGACCCGATTCATGCCAATTCGAGAGACTGCGGCGGGCGCCGCCGAACATCTCCGCTTCGGGGAACGGCCGTTGTTTGAAGCGCTCTCGGGATACTTGGAAGCGATCGGGGGTGCGCCGATCCGTCGAGCGGATTACCGACTCGACATGCTCGAAGTCCATCATTTTATGCGGTTTGAACTGGTGGATGCGGAGGGGCAATCGCTCGCGGTCACGCGGGATTTCGCGGCGCTTGTGACCACGCACCGCGACCATGCTCGAGATGCCTTCGAAGCGTCCATGGCGTCCCTCGACGAAGGAGACGACGAGGCGGCCAGACTCGCCGCGATCCGAGATCGAGACGATTGGGATTTCGGGCCGTTGCCCGGTTCGGTGATCGTCCGGCGGGGCAATCATCGACTGACCGCGTTTCCCGCGATTAGCGACGAAGGCTCCACAATTCGGATTCGAGTCACCGACGATGCGCTCACGGCCGCTTCGGTTCATGCCGCGGGAGTGCGTCGCCTGCTTTCGCTTCAGGTTCGGGATGCGCTCCGGCATCACCTCGAACATCTGACTGAATTGGAACGACTCTCGCTGCTTCATGCGCCGTTGGGCAGCGCAGATGGGCTCGCTCGCGATCTGGGGGATCTTGCGATCGCGATCGCGGTGGAGCAGGGCGTCGGCGCCGATGCGGCGGCATCGGCTCGGGATCGATCTTCATTCCTTGTCCTAGACGATGCAGTGCGCCGTGATCTCTGGCCGGCGCTTGAGCGGGCCTGCGACCTCGCCGAGCCGATTCTCGTGGCGCGGCAATCGATGCTTGAGATGCTCGATCGACCGACCCCTGCGGATTGGATCGGCATCCGAGACGATGAGCGTCGACACCTTGATCGGCTTGTCCGCCCCGGGTTCCTTGGTCGAATCCCGCCCGCCCGACTCGCGGATGTCCCTCGATACATCGAGACCGGCCGTCGTCGGCTTGATCGCCTACGGGGCAGTGGTCTGGCTCGCGACGGAGCGCGTCGCGAAGAACTGGAAGGTTGGATCAGGCTCTGGAAGGGGCGTCGCCGCCAGTTGGATCAGGCTGGCCGCATCGATCCCCGACTCGAGGACTTCGGTTGGTTGGTCGAGGACTACCGGGTGTCCTTGTTCGCGCAGGAACTTCGATCTGCGAATCGGGTTTCACCGAGCGTGCTCAAGGCGGCCTGGGCTTTGATGACCAGTTGATCTCCGGGCAAAATGCCCGTGGCGTTGTCTGGTCAATCCTCTCGAGAGACCAAAGCCCGTCCGACGGCGGCTACGAAGGCTTCACTCGGAAGGCCCCACGGTCGGAACTTCTCCATCGTTCCTTTTTCCTCGCTAAAGAGGAGGCCGCGATTGTTCCCAAGCATGCTGGCGGCTGGGGAATCGATCAAGGTACTGGAGTCGGCGGAACCTACTTGGAACATCGCACGTTGATCGAATCCGCGCATGGACTGGCGATCGACGCATCGTTCGAGGGTTGCGACGGTGTCCGCCCACGCGTGTACGAAGATGCCGTGTTCAGGGCCGTCCTTCAAGAGCGACGCGAAGACCTTGTCTGGCGTGGGGGGCGCATCGTCGTCCATGGAGAATCCGAAGTCGTCCTCGGCTCGTCGCAAGGCTCGGAATCTCTGCAGGCCATGGATCAGGAGGAGCATCGGCGGCCCATCAGTGGTTCCGGATTCGATGCGGCGTGCGAGTTCGGCGCCCAGCGTGAGCACCGCGTCACCACTCTCCCGGAATCCGGGCAGTTCAATCTTGTGGGGCATCGCCTTTGCGACCATTCCCAGATAGCCCGCATTCGGATCATCCGCGGTGCATCCATCGAGGACGACAGCGGAGAAATCGCTGCTTCGGTGAGCGGCGCAACCGGCAAGCAGGGCGGCAGCGGAGATCGCCATCGCGGGTTCGTCCTGCTGGCCGATCAAGGCGAGATTCGATCCGGCCTGTCGACGAAGCACGGCTGCCGTCGGCTCCTTGATCGCGACTGCATCACCAAGCCAGAATTGGAAGGACGTAGGCCTCGCATCCGGCATCGACTCAATTGTCCGTCGCAGCGGAGCGTTCGAGGCCAGCAGCGCGGGAGCATTGCCTTCGAACACGATGCAGGATCGACTTCCGGCATCCGGACGTTGTGCGGCCAATTCGGCGACCCGCTGGAGATACTTTTCGCGAACCGAGTCTGGGAGCCAACAAACCTGGAAGGGGCTGTTGCCCTCGACTAGGCCTCCCTGATCGTTGTAGATGGCCTCGCCGGGGCGGGCCAGCAGTCTTGCGGCGACGTTGTCGTCGGAGAGGAT
The DNA here is from genome assembly GCA_937919685.1 of uncultured Phycisphaera sp. GTDB lineage: Bacteria > Planctomycetota > Phycisphaerae > Phycisphaerales > SM1A02 > UBA12014. The sequence goes on along the minus strand of CALFOM010000072.1, from coordinate 25,264 downwards.
CATCATCGAATCCTGCTCGTTGCATTGAAGTGCGATTCGAACGCCCATTTGGCCCATCGTAGATCGGTGCAGGGAGAAGGCGCCGCCGAGCGTCTGCGAGCCGAGGAGGACGTGCATACCAAAAGCCCGCCCCTGGCGGACGAGGCGGTCCAGCAGCAGCCCCGCTTCTTGACTCACCCGATCGTCGTCGACGAAGAGCTCCTGGAATTCATCGATCACCAGCAGGACGCGGGGCATGGGAACATCAGGTCGCTTCTGTCGCCACCCGGAAAGATCCTGGACGCCTTCCGCCCGATAGGACTCGCCGCGATTTTTGAGCTCTTCGTCCAGGCCCTGCAGCACCGAGAGTCCAAACTCACGGTCACTCTCCACCGCGACCGCCCTGGCATGCGGAAGCTTGTGCGTGGCATAGGTCTTGAACTCGACACCCTTCTTGAAGTCGACCAGATAGAACTCGACTTCATCGGGTGAATACCAGCAGGCGAGATTGGTGATGAAGGCATGCAGGAGCGTTGACTTGCCGGAGCCGGTCTTGCCTGCCACCAGCGCATGCTGCGCCGTGCCGACGCCGAGGTCGATTCGTTGAAGCCTGGTGGCGCCAGCCCGGCCGAGTGCGACCGAAACCTTCTTCTCCGTCGAACCGGTCCAGAATTCCTCCGGCTTCGGCGCAATCGTCTCGAAAGGAACTTCGACCTTGCCGGCTTCGAGTGCGGCATGCCCGACCCGCCGGGCCATTTCGATCATAAGGTCGTCGGGCGGACCGGCCGTGGGCGTGAACTGGAGATCCTCCATGCCCTCGGCATCGAAGATCATGCCGTCTTGAGTCGATCGAACCGTGACCATGGCACGGTCAAGATCGGTGACATCAAACTTCTCGGGCATGTCGCCTCGACGATCGCGGAGCAGCAGGGTGAAAACGCCGCAGCGTGGTCCGCTCTGGAGGATGCTCGCGAGGCGTCGAGCGGCCTCTTCGGTAAAGTTCGAAGGGAAGTCGGCGATGACCAGGAACCGGTAGGGCTCGGCGATCTCGCCCGCCGCGAGGTTGTACGCATCGATCGATGCGAACTCGTTGCGAAGGTACTTCTGGATCACCGTTTCCATGTGTTCGGTGATGTCCGTGAGCTTCTGTTCGATCTGGCGGGGTTCGGTCCAGATGCGCTCCCCGACCAGGCCGGGCATTTCATCTTCGAGATGCATGAATCCCGCGAAGTTCTGGCCGAGTCCGACGGGATCCATGATGGTGAATCGCGCCTTCCCGGGGGGAACCGTGGTGAGTATTCGGAGCATCGTCGCTCGAAGAAGCCCCAGGCCACTGTCTCGATCTTCCGGATCGACGTCGATCTGGAGGCTGGACCGTGTCGGCAACGCGATCATCGCGGGAAGTTCGAGGCTCGTCGCCCGATCCGAGGCAAGCCGAGGATCTGTCGGCGGGCCACCGTCGATCGCGGTCCGGTCGAAACGAAGTCGTCCGAGCGCAATGGCGGGTGGTGCCGTGCTGGGCGGCATCCACGCCTTCCACGCGGGGTCGGTGAAGTCGAGAAAGCGGTGGGAGAGATCATCGCGAATCGCCTCGAGCGAATTCAGGTCTTTCTCGAGACCATCGAACCACCTACGCTCCAATGCCGCCCATCGCGTGTCGCGGTCTTGAATGTTCTCAGCCATCTGTCGCTGATGCCGGGTGGTCTCGGCCTTGATCGAGGCGACATGCGCCGCGAGCGCCTCCGATTCGGCGGTCGCGGCATTGGTCTTCACGGTCGCGACGGTCTCGCTGCGGGTCGCCGCGGCCTCGGCCTTGTGAATTGGAATCCGGCGCTGCAGTTCAGCGACCCGCTCCCGGGCCTTGTCAATGTTTTTCGCAATAAGCGGCTTGAACTCCGCGTTGGCCGCTGCGATTTCGCGGTCCCGCGTCGCGGTGAGTTGTGCCTCCAGAGCCGCCTGCGCGCCCCTTGCCGTCTCAAGGGCGAGTTCGCTGGCGCGTCGGATCAGGCTTGCGGAGCGGGAGAAGGGTCTCCAGGCTTGAACGATCTTTCGTCGCGCGAGGATGAAGAGGACGATCAGCGCGGGGAGAAAAGCGGCGAGGCCGATGGCACCGCCAGTCATCAGTGGACTTCCTTCGAGAGTGCCCGTCAGGGCAGCAATGCCGACGCCCGCCCCGATGAAGACAGCGGCGGGGAGCACCATGATCGGTCCGCGGAAGAGCCTAGGAAGCGCGAGTCGACGAAACGACTCGGAAGTCGTGGTCGCAGCGCCGAGTTCGAGCCGGAGGGTGACCTCTGGATTCCGATCGATGACCAGCAGATCCTCCTCGGATGGTGCGGTCGGTCGGGGAATCGGCTGCTTGTATCGCCGGGTCTCGTGGATCATCTTTGAGTGGAGCTCATCGAGACGAGCGAGGTCTTCTTCGATCTCCAGGCGACGTTCCTCAAAAAGATCTCGTGGCCGATTCTCGTTGGCTTCGTAGACGGTTTCGGCGAGCCAGACGGCCTCTTCGAGTGCTTCCCTCGCCTTCTTGTCGTTCTCGCTCGCTTTCCGCCGGATCCGGATCGACATTGCTTTCGCTTCGTCGTCGATCTCCTGAAGCCGCGTTGTGCAGATTCGTTCGGCGGTCTCACCATCCACGGTGCGATTTCGGGTGGCGGTCTCGATGCGTTCGTCGCGGGTCTGTTCGATCGCCGCAGTGTTCTCTGCGTGCCGTAGATTCTCCGCAGTCACGGTGGCCGCGGCGTCCGAGGTCGCCGCGAGGCTCTCCGCGGCGGACTCCCGGGTGAGTTCGTCGAGTCGCCGTCGAATGGAGCCCATCTCCCCGAGGAGGTCGGGAGGTGCGCAGGGATCGGCATCGAGGGACGGAACGGTGTCGGTCATCAGTCAATCGTCTCCACAATCGCGTCGGGCCTGCGAGAGTTCACCTTCGAGTTGCTCCATCGCAGTCGCTGCCGAACGAATCCGTCGTTCGAGCGGCTGGATGCGTCTTTCATAGAATGCGCGGCTCACCGGATCACGCCAGACTTCACTGACGCGACGCCAGGCGACGGCCAGTTCCTTGTACTCGCTCTGCATTCGCATTCGAGCGGAGGTGACGCTCATGTCCGATCCTCCGGCGGTGAGTCCTCTTCCGCGGTCTCCCCGGTGGATTCATCACCGGTGCGTCGCATCGACTCGCGCTCGTCGACCGGTTGGTCCGGGGCGATCAGCCGATGGAGATCTGGCGGGGAGAGGTTCAGGTATGACTCCAAATTTTCAGTGATCTTCTTCAGGAGGCCCACCGCATGCGGCAGATCGTGATCGACGGTGACGCTGAAACCCGACATCGCGGCTTTGAATGTGATGCGCTGCTGTTGGAGTTTTCGGGTCCACTTCCGGGTCACCTGGAGTTTCGATTGGGCCTCATCGAGCCGACGAACGGCGCGTTGGAGTGCCACTTTTTCGTCGACGACGCTCGCTCTTCCGTCGTTCGCTCCGGACTGCATCTGCTTTCGGTAGAGATCACTTTTCGCGCGAGTCACCATCTCCTGCCGTTTACGAATCTGACGCGTCCAGTACGGAACCTGCTCTCGCTCCAGCCAGATGATGTTGCGATCGAGATCGCTGTCGGCTTCGGTGATCGACACCCGCCCGGCATCGATGAATTCCACAACCGACACGCGAAAGCGATCGATCGCATCAATGGACCTGACATCGGCGCCTTGACTGCTCATGTCTGGTCGGGAGTTCGCATGAGGATCTTCATGAGTTCGTGTGGATGCCGAGCAGCGTCGGGCGAGAGGGGGACCGTTGTAATGCGGTCACGGGACGGATCATCGCTGCTGGAGATACTCCTCGATCCGCTGCGCCTTCCGCAGCAGGAACGGGATATGGACATCAGAGGCCTTGATGAAGCGATGAAGCGTCTTGATGGTGGCGTCGAATTCCTCTTCAAACTTGGCTTGCTCCTGATCCCGCCAACTCTGTGAGAGCGTCCCCATCCTCGCTTGAACGGTCTGCATGTTTGCTTGGAGTTCGCCGTTGAATCTCTTGAGATCCTGCGCAAATCGACGAAGTTCCGCCGGATCGGCGACTGCCTTGGCCATGACATGCCTCCTGAGGGGTTCGGAAAGTCATGCGAGTGTACCGGGAAGGAGGTGGTTACTCTTCCGAGAACGGGGATCTCGAGCCATGAAAAGGAGATCAAGATGAGGGAAGGCAATCTGATCGATGGACGATGGGTGGGAGCCGATTCCGGGGCCACCTTTGAGGTCAGCGATCCCGCCACGGATCGCGTGGTGGGCCGGGTCCCCGATGCCGGCGCGGACGAGGCCCGTCGAGCGGTCGATGCGGCCTTTGGTGCATTCTCCGCATGGGCGGCGAAACCGGCGATCGAACGGGCGAAGGTGCTTGAGGCGTTGTCCGCACGGCTTGCCGGAGATCGGGAGGAGCTTGCGGCACTGCTGACCGAGGAGCAGGGAAAACCGCTTCCGGAGGCCAGAGCTGAGATCGACTATGCCCGAAGTTTCTTCGAGGTCTCTGCGAAGGCATGTCAGGAGATTCGCGACGAGACACCGTCGGTTCCCGGCAAAAAGGTACTTGTCCATCGTCGTCCGATCGGTGTGGCCGCGGCCATCACGCCGTGGAACTTCCCGATGGCGATGCTCGCGAAGAAGATCGCGCCGGCAATGGCGGTGGGCTGCACGCAGGTTCTGAAGCCAGCGGAGCAGACGCCGCTTTCGGCAATCGCGCTGCTGGATCGGGCCATGGCGTCGGGCGTACCTCCCGGGGTCCTCAATCTGGTCACCGGCGATCCCGCGGCGATCGGCAGCGCCTGGCTTGAGGATCCACGAGTCCGAAAATTGTCCTTCACCGGGAGCACAGATGTGGGTCGGATTCTGATGCGGGGTGCCGCGACGAATCTCCAACGTCTCTCGCTAGAGCTTGGAGGCCATGCCCCGATGATCGTCTTTGAAGATGCATCGGTCGATTTTGCGGTGGAGATGGCGATGGCGGCGAAGTATCGCAATGGCGGACAGACGTGCATTTGTCCCAACCGATTCCTGGTTCATCGGAGCCTCCATGATCAATTCGTCTCGAAGTTTGCGTCCCGCTCGGCGGCGTTGGTCTCCGGACGAGGACGTGATCCGGGCATCGCACTCGGGCCGATGATCGACGATGCGGCCATCGACAAGGTCGAGGCTCATGTGGCGGACGCGATACAACAGGGGGCGACGGTGGTCACCGGCGGGCGAAGACGCCGAATCGAAGGGCTCGCGGACCGGTTCTTCGAACCGACGGTGCTCACCGACTGCCACTCCGGAATGCGCTGCTGGAAAGAAGAGACCTTCGGGCCGGTCTGCCCGATCCGGGGGTTCGACGATGAAACGGAGGCGTTGGCGCAGGCCAATGATTCGGAGTACGGGCTTGCGTCCTACGTGGTGACCAACGATCCAGCCCGCATTCGACGGCTCGGAGATGAATTGCGGACGGGCATCATCGGGGTCAACGACCCAGGGCCTGCGGTCGCGGCAGTTCCGTTCGGAGGTGTGAAACATTCCGGATTCGGTCGCGAAGGTGGTCGTTGGGGGCTCGAGGAGTACCTCGAAATGGTCACAGTCTCAAGCCTTGAGCCGGGGGCCGAGTGATATCTCGCGTTTCGTGAATGACCCGAGGCCGCGAGCATGTGCTCGCGGCCTCGTGGTATTCGTGGGTCGTCGGTTCGACACTGGTTCCCAGTGGGATCGGCTCATTCCTCGCCATTGAGGAAGTTCGACAGCCGCTGGCGACGAATCGGATGCTGCAACTTTCGGATCGCCTTACTCTCCACCTGACGGACCCGCTCTCGGGTGACCTTGAAGATACGGCCGACCTCTTCGAGGGTGTAGGTGTAACCGTCACCGATGCCGTAACGGAGCTTGAGAATCTCGCGTTCGCGGTAGGTGAGCGTTCGGAGGACGTCGTTGATCCGCTGGCGAAGCATTTCGCTGGTCGCGGAATCCGCCGGCGATTCCTGGCGTTCGTCCTCGATGAAGTCGCCGAAGTGGGAATCCTCACTCTCGCCGACCGGTCGGTCGAGACTGATGGGATGCCGTGAGATCTTCATGACCCTGCGGGTCTCCTCGATCGGCATCTTCGCCTTCATGGCGATCTCTTCGACGGTGGGCTCGCGGCCGAGTTCCTGAAGGAGGACCTTCTGGATGTTCCGCAGCTTGGACATCGTCTCGATCATGTGCACCGGAACCCGAATGGTCCGAGCGTGATCAGCGATGGCCCGGGTGATCGCCTGACGGATCCACCACGTGGCGTAGGTGGAGAACTTATAACCACGCTTGTATTCGTACTTGTCGACGGCACGCATGAGCCCGGTGTTGCCTTCCTGGATGATGTCCAGGAATGGCAGCCCGCGGTTGCGGTACTTCTTTGCAATCGAGACCACCAGGCGGAGGTTGCCTCCGGAGAGATCCCGCTTGGCCTGCTCGTACTCTTCGAAGACCTTTTCGATCTCGCGGACGCGGGTCGCGAGTTCCATCGGTTCCTCGAGCACGAGGCCGCGAAGGCCCGATCGCTCTTCCCGCATGACGAAAACGTCTTCGGGGTCGTAGCGATCGGGGTGCTTTTCGGACTTCTCGATTCGTTTGGCAAGGTCCTTGAGCTTCTTGTTGACCGCCTGCAGTTTTCGCATGAGCGGCTGAATTCTGCCGGTGCGGAGGCAACATTCCTCAAGGAGGGTCGCGATCCGGCGGCGCCGATCTTCCATCTCGGCGCGGAGCGTGGCCTGTCTCGCGGGGGTGCAGGTTTCCTGTTCGATCTCTTCCCATCCGGACTCGTTGAGTTCGATCAATCGTCGAACCGTCGCCGAGTTATAGGGGATCCGATTGGCGACCTTCTCCTTCGCGTTCTCTTCCGCAGTGGAGATCCGCATGGTTCGGTCGAATGGGAGTTGTCCTTCGTGGACCTGCTGGAGTGTCTCGATGGCCTGTCGCGCGGCATAATCGCTCTCCAGCGTGAGACGACGGAAGAACATCCGGGTCGTCTCGATCTTCTTCGCCAGGCGGATCTCCTGCTCGCGAGTCAGGAGCGGGATGGTGCCCATCTGCGTCAGGTACATTCGGATCGGATCATCGATCCGCTTGGAGCCCTGTTCGGCGATGGCTTGTTCCACCGCAGCCTGAGTCTCCGCATCGTCCAGAATCTCCGGCTCGCCCTCAGTGGCGGTCTTGGACGCCGGAGCGGCCGTTTCGCCGAGTTCTTCGCCGTCGTCGATATGGACCGGATTGGGCGTGACGTCTCCGTCTTCGTCCATCATCTGGACCTTCGGCGTTCGGGTCGCCTTCCGAGCGTTGTCACGCTGGAACTTCAGATCCGTCTGCAGCGCAGCATCGATCTGTTCGAGGCCACGACGACGTCGTTCGATCTCGTCGATCAGTTCGATCCCTTCAAGTCGCGCCAGAGTGGTGAAGGCATCGATCGCGTCGGGATCGACGTAACAGTCGGGGAGGCACGTATTGATCTCCTCGTAGCAGATCCAACCGCGTTTGCGGCCGGCTTCGACGAGTTCGGTGAGAGCGGGGTATGGACTAAGTAGCAAAGGCAGCACGTTGATCTCCTGGAGAGAGTCTGGAGGTGGACACTCACTCACTCGCGTGAGCCGACGTCGAATGACGTCGGCATCGATGGTTCACTGGTTGATCCATCGGTGAATCTGCCGCCGACGCGCCCGACGCGTCGACGACCAATGGCGGCCGGATCCGATCCGGAAGCCCTAATCATGTTGATGGCGGCGAGGGCCTCGTCCGCGGACGCGACCGGTCGGGATGCCAGGTCTGATCGAACCGCGAGTCGATCGTCGCGTTCGATCGCGGCCTGGAGAGTCTCCGCCGCGAGTTGAATCAGTTCCGCCGTATTGACGTCCGGCACGGAAACTTCCCGGAGGCCTTCGACAAAGAGGGCGGACACGATGCATCCGATGCCTTCATCCTGGATCGCCGCGATGAGGTCCGGTCCTTCGGGAATTGACCCGGCGGATGCGGTTGCTTCGATGATCCGCCAGGCCTCACGGCAGGGGGGATCTTCGAATCCGGCATGCTCGAACTGCTGAAGGATGGTTCGGTCACCGGCTTGCATTGAGATGATGCGGTGGAGAAGAGTGGTATCCGCAAGGGCGAGTCGAACCACTGATTCCTCGGCCTGACGGCGTCCGCCCGTGGCTCGGATCATCACCGCGAGTTGTGCGGTGTTATCGGTCAGAGCGGTTTCCGTGGAGCTTGGAGTAAATCGGCGGGTCCCCTGATCTAGCATCGAGGGCGTCACGCCGAGAATGCCGGCGATCTGATCGATGATCAACGATCGCCGCACGCCGGCCACACCTTCGAGGCCGAGCCCGTTCAAGCGATTGATGACGTCGCTGACGATTCGTTGCCTGGCACTGACTCCGCTCGCGGCATCGAGTGCCTTCCGAAAGTCTGCGAGGAGTGCGACGGGCGAGTCGATGGCGGAAGAGATCGCCTTCTCGAACTCGGCCGGACCACCTTCCCTGCGGAGCAGTTCGTCCGGATCGAGTCCGTCGGGAAGCGTGCAGAGTCTTACGTCTACGGTGGACGCGAAGAAGACCTCGACGGCCCGGTCCGCAGCACGCTGGCCTGCCAGATCTCCGTCGAAGAGAAGGATCACGGTGTCGCAGAAACGCCCGAGCCGGTCCGCATGATGCCGCGTGAGGGCGGTGCCGAGCGTCGCGACCGCGTTCTCGAATCCGGCGGCGTGAAGCGCAATGACGTCGGTATAACCCTCGCAGATGATGGCGGTTCGAGTCTTCGCGATCGACTTGGCGGCAAGATCAAGGCCGTACAGCGTTCCGCCCTTGTGGAAGACGTCGCTCTCTGGACTGTTCAGATACTTGGGCTCGTCTTCTGGGTCGATCTTTCTCGCACCGAAGGCGATGGTCCGGCCGAGTTCGTCGCGGATGGCGAAGATGAGTCGATTTCGAAACGCGTCGATCATCGTGCCTCGCTTCGAGGGACGGACGAGTCCGGCAGCTTCGAAGATCTCGAGATCTGGAACCTCGTCGCCGTCGACCTTGGCGTCGTCGCGTCGGAAAGACTCGACTCGGTCGACCAAGGCGCTCCACGCATCCGGTGCAATCCCCAAGCCGAACTTCTCCGCGGTCTCGGCATCGATGCCTCGTGATTCGAGGATCGAGCGGCCGAGTCGTCCGGAGTCGCCTTCCTCGTCGGTGAGCATTCGACTGAAGAACTTCGCGGCGAGTGCATTGGCTCGAAGGAGAAGGGTTTTGCGGCCGGCCGAAGCGCGTCCGTCGGCACCGCCGGTTCGAGTCAGTTCGATGCCCGCCCGCCCGGCCAGTGTCTCGAGTGCCTCGAGGAACTCCATTCGATGGAGGTTCACTAGGAAGTCGATGGCGTTGCCGTGGGCACCGCACGCGAAGCAGTGATAGAAGCCCTTCCTCGGGACGACGTACATCGACGGCTTGGAGTCTTCATGGAACGGACAAAGACCGACGAATTCGTCACCCTTGGGGTCGAGCCGAACTTGTTCGGCGACCAGGGAGACGATGTCGGTGGCCTCGAGGACCCGGTCGCGGTCGGTTGTTCCAGAGGGAGAGGACACGAGAAGGGGAATCCGGTGCGGGGAGCAGGAGAGGCTGAAGAGGAGAGGCTGAAGAGGAGAGGCTGAGGAGGCGGGACGAAGATCTGGCAACTCTGATCGGACGCTGTTCTCCGATGCGACGGCGCGCACGATCAGAGGACGGTTCATCAGGCGAAGAAACCATGCGACAAACAGACATCCGAATTCCTGATTTCAGTTTTAAAATCAGGAAACGGCACGAATCGACGGAGCTCACGCACGGCGGGAGGCGTCAGTTGAGATTTCAGAGCGGTGCAAAAGCGAATCGGGCCGGCCTTCAGTCCACTGGTCAGAGTAGGACCTGAACGGGCGGATTATCGAAACGCTGTTCGACGAGGGGGGGAGGATTTCGGCCAGCCTGCAGTTCTGGGGGAAGAGGCCTGGCCGCTGGTTTTCCCAACGTCCAACGGTGAACAATAGCTCTCAGAACACCGGAATCAAGTTTCCGGAGAAGATATCAAGCAAATCAGGACCATCAGTACGGGCCCTAGAACTTCAAACCGTTGCAGCGGCCTTCTGTTCTCTCGTATAGGTGTACTTCCGACGCGAAGGCTTGACCACAAGGCCCATTCGAATGGCCTTGGTGGACGCAAGAATACGGACCTGAGCACCATTCACCATGCAACGAACCTTCTGAAGGTTCGGCTTGAAGGTTCGCTTGGTCTTCGAGGTGATCTTGATACCGACGCCGCCAAGGTACTTGGCGCGGCCGCGATAGGTCTTCTTGTTTCCGGATCGGGTTCCGGTTCCGAGGAAGTGGCAACGGCGAGGCATCGGTCAGGCTCCAAAGTGAAGGATCGAGAAGTATACCGGCTTCGGGTGGGACAGCAAGGGGGTCGGGGCGATCAGCGGGGGTGATTTTTCATCTCTTCACGCTCTTCTGGAGCTTCCGGACGATCGCCCGCTGGTGCAAAACCGGCGATTCGCAGTGCCTCCCTCAGGCGGCGGCCATCAAGGTCCGAGAACGAGTTGGTTTCGAAACTATCCAGATCAAGCACTCGACCGATCTGCCCGCCAGGGAGAAGATCGGCGTGGATCGGAATCACGATCTCCGATCGATCGCGAGGATCGCAGGCGACATAGTCGTCTCCGAGATCCGCGACGTCGCCGACGATCATCGTTCGACCGGTTCGCGCCGCCTGGCCGCAGACGCCATGCAATCCGATCGGTGAACAGGCGGGTCGATCGCGGCATTGCTCGAGAACCATGGAGTGGCGGTCGCTGGCCATTCGATAGAAGCCGATCCAACTCACCCCGGTCGGCGCCAATGCCGTCCATGCGATATTCACGAACGCCTCCGGATCGCCGCGCGGGGCGTTTCGAAGGCGTTCGGTGATTTGCCGGTACGCGAAACTTCTGACGGAATCGCGAAAACTCACGCCGATTCCTTGTTCCTTCGAGCCATGCCGTCCAGCGAAGGGCCGTTGTCGACCGCATCACCATCGACCATGTAGACGACGCCTTCGTTGTCCTTGTCGGGGAGATCGTAGAGAAGATCTACCATCAATTCGTCCATGACCGCGCGAAGGCCCCGAGCGCCGGTCGATCGTTCCATCGCTCGTTCCGCGATCTTGTTGAGCGCTTCACTCGTAAATTCAAGGGTGGCGGACTCGAGCATGAAGAGGTGCTCGTACTGTCGGACGATTGCGTTCTTCGGTTCGGTGAGGATGCGTACCATCGCGGAGCGATCGAGGGGTTCGAGCGGGCAGACGATCGGCAGACGGCCGATGAGTTCGGGAATCAGGCCGAACTCAAGAATGTCGCCGGGGACGACTTTCGAGAGCACGGGATCCTTTTCGCTGACCTTTGTGACACCCCCGCCTGCGAATCCGATCCGGCTTCCGCCGAGGCGCTTTCGGATGATGTCTTCGAGTCCAACGAAGGAGCCACCGCAGATGAAGAGGACGTTGGTCGTGTCCAGCTGGATGTACTGCTGTTCAGGGTGCTTTCGCCCGCCCTGGGGCGGAACGTTGGCGATCGTTCCCTCGAGCATTTTCAGAAGTGACTGCTGAACACCTTCGCCCGAAACATCGCGGGTGATGGAGACGTTGTTGCTCGTCTTTCCGATCTTGTCGATCTCGTCGATGTAGATGATGCCTCGTTGAGCGGTCTCGAGATCGTAGTCCGCGGCCTGCAGTAGTTTGAGCAGGAGGTTCTCGACGTCTTCGCCGACGTATCCGGCCTCGGTGAGCGTGGTGGCATCGCCGATCGCGAAGGGGACGTTGAGGATTCGAGCGAGGGTCCGCGCGAGAAGCGTCTTGCCTGTTCCGGTATGTCCGATGAGGAGCACGTTGGACTTGTCGAGCTCGACTTCCGACTCTTCGTTTTCGACGTGCATGAGCCGCTTGTAGTGCGTGTGCACCGCGACAGCGAGTGATCTCTTGGCCCGCTCCTGGCCAATCACGTACTGATTAAGGAAGTCGCGGATGTGCCGGGGGGTCGGAATCGAACTGAAGAGTGGTTGGTCCTTATCGACTCGCCGGCGTTCCTGGCGGAAGATGTTCTGGCAGAGGTCGGTGCAATTCGTGCAGATGTAGACATCGCCAGGTCCTTCGACCATCGGTCCGACTTCTCGAGACGTCTTGCCACAGAAGGAGCAGGTTGTGATCTTCCGTCCTCGGAATCCGCCACCGCCACCGCCACTGCCACCACCGGTGGTCGGGGAGCTTTCGGGGTTCGTGATTCCGGCAGGACCGGTCTTTTCGTCTCCCTGTTCCGAGTCCACCGCGTTCCGTGGCGCCGGGGGCATTGCAGCCATCGCGCGAGGAGCAGGATGCGTGGAGACGACTGACGACTTGGGATTCTCGGCCTGACCGGCCATCGGCGAACTGCGATGCATGCGATTTCCTGAAACGAGGGCGCGAAAGCCACTGAAACGCGGCGTTGTCATTGTATCGGGGTCCGATGGTCGTGGCTTCAGTCGTTTCGCCATGATCCGTCGGGCGGGCTGGAATCAGGCGGAATACACGGGTTCGCGAACCGCCGAGACCAACGTGTTACCGGCATTTCGACGTTGAAGTTCTCCGGCCACCGCCGATTTCGGCGTGATTCCGATCAAAAGTTCGGTCGTCGTTCATGTCTTTGGGTCGGCAGGGGGATTCTTGCCGACGCGATCTTGGGATGACGTCCTTCGAGGTGGTACGGCGGGTCCCTTTGGATTGGAGCGATCCGGGTCAGAAGTTGGCTTCATTCCAGCCCCCGACTCTGCTGGATCACGAGTGGCGGATGCTCTGATCCCTTCGATCATCCTGGATTTTGCGATTTCGAATTCTTCGGGCGAGATCTCTCTTCGATCTCGCATTCCGCGGAGATCAGCGAGGATGAATCCAGCCGAAGAATCGTCCCTGTTGACTGCCATCCGCTTTCGGAGCCAGATCGCGATGCCTCCTCCGAGGAGGATGAAGACGGCCAGAATACCTATCCAGGGGAGGATTTCGGCGAAGAGCCGCTCGGCAGACTGCCCATCTTGAGCCAGCAGAACGGTCACGACTTCGCGGCGGCCTTGGCGTCTACCAACTTGTTCCAATCCTCGGCGGGCATCTCGGTCACCTTGGCGGTGTCGACGATGCGGTCGGCGGACTTAGAGTGTTGGATGGACATGCTAATCTCGCGAATCTGACCTGCTTTGGCAAGCTCAGCCTTCATGGCGTCCGGGCGCATGCCACGGGACGCGGCGAGTTCACTGATCCGGGCATTGACTTCGGATTCACTGATCTCGATTTCAAAGTGCTTGCTGAGTCTGGACATGATGAACATCAGGCGGAGACGATTTCGCGATGCCTTCTCATTCTCGCCTCGGATCTTGGCGAGTTGAAGCTCGATGGTGTCCTCGTCGAGTCCGCGGTGCAGCATCTGAAGCCGTTGTTGCTCGATCATCCCGATGGCCTGAGCCTCGGAAATTTTGGGAGGCAATTCGAAATCGATGTTCTCAAGGAGCCATTCGTAGACCTGCTCACGCTCCGCGTTTCGTTGCTCTGCATCGCGTCGCGTTTCAAGCGAGAGTCGGATCTGTGATCTCAGTCCAGCTTCGTCATCGAGGCCGAATTGCTCGACCATTTCGCTGATTTCGAGCGGTGCCACGCGTTCGGCGTCTGTGACCTGGAAGGAAATCTTGAGCGTCTTGCCTCGAATGTCCTCTCGTTCGTGCGAGTCCGGTCCCGCGGTCTCGAAGGTGATCTCATCGCCCACGTTCTTCCCAGCGAGATGATCCGAGAGATCTTCGACGAGGAGGCCAAGAAACTGGCCCTTCCCTTCGTCTTCTACCGCGGGGACGACCGCGACTGCCCGGTCGTTTTCGAAAAACGGTTCCTCCGCCTCTTCGATATGGATCTTGACGCTGCCAACCATTCGGTCGAGCGGCTCGAAAGGGCCGGTGATTCGGGACGGCGTGCCGAAGCGATATCTCGTTCGGAGGATTTCGCCGTCGACGTGCTCGTCGGTGACTTCCATGATCGGCTTGGTGACTGGAACACCATCGAGCTCGGGAAGTTCGAACTGCGGAACGACTTCGAGCGAGACCGAGAAGACGTAGTCCTGGCCTGGTTCGAGTTCTTTGATCGACGCCATGTCTCCGAAATCAGGATCACCGAGGACCTGGAGTTCGGAAGTGGTCAAGGCCTTCTCGTAGGAGGAGGAGATCAACTGTCCGCGGGTCTCACTGCGAACGTCGGCGCCGAAGCGCCTTTCGAGCAGCTTCCGTGGCACTCGTCCCTTGCGGAAGCCGGGGAGGGCGGCCTCGGAGACCAACGTCGCGAGCTGCATCTCTAGCCGCTCGTCGACGACGGAGGCAGGGATGGTGATGGTGATCGTCCGGCTGCAAGGGCCGGTTTCAGCGATATCGACGTTCGGTTCGAACGTGTCGCCGCCGTCGAGAGAGAAGTCATCCATGGGCTTCGGGGTCCGGTTTCGTTGGTCAGGTCAGTAGGCGATTTGGGGAAACATCGAAAGATACCCGCGCTCGGACGCTGCAGCCAGTCCCCGCCGGCCAGAAACGCCCTCCAGCCATCAGGCAGAAGGGCGTTCGAGGAGATTTCATGGCGGTGGGTTCGGGTTGATGGGAATCATCGCCCCACGAGGAGCATTTGGGCATAGGTCGGCATCGGCCACAATTCGGCGGAAATCCTGGACTCGATCCAGTCGCTGGCGTCGCGGGTCCGGGTCATGGCCGGAACAAGTTCGCTCCGAAGCCACTTCGCATACTTCTCGGGATCGTGCGTGTTGCTGGTCAAAGCCGCTTCGACTTCGAGGATTCCCGTCCGTAACTTCGAGATTTGCCCCACGAGGGCTCTGAGGTCTGCCTCGGTGTCCGGGCATTCGACGCCGGCGACCTGCGTGGCACCGACCACGTCGGCGAGTTCTGCTTGCGCCCTGAGCGAGGCCGGAAGCACCTGGGTCCGAATGATGGTCGAGAGGGTCCGTCCTTCAATCTCGAGATTCGTGCAGTACTGCTCGAGGAGGACTTCGCCGCGGGCTTTGAGTTCCCGGGCTGAAAGTACGCCGTACTTCGAAAAGAGGCTGGTTGCGATGCGCGACTTAAAGATCGGAAGCGAATCCGCGGCATTACAGATGTTCGGGAGACCGCGCTTGGCGGCTTCCTTGGTCCATTCGTCGCTGTACCCGTCGCCGTCAAAGCAGACCCGACGGTGTTTCTTGACGACTTCCTTGAGCAGCGATCGTACCGAGGACTCGATCTTGGCAGGGGTTGGCTTCTTGCCGACCATCTTTTCAAGGCTGCTCGCCATGAAGTCGAGGCTCTCCGCGACCATCGTGTTCAGCACCGTCGTGGGCCAGGCGACACTGGCGGTCGATCCGACCGCTCGGAACTCGAACTTGTTGCCCGTGAACGCGAAGGGGCTGGTCCGATTTCGATCGCCAGCGTGCCGAGGGACATCTGAGAGCGAGTCGGCGTGGAGATCGAGCGTTCCACCCTTCACGGTCTTCCGGGGTTTTCCGGCTTCAAGCTGGTTGATGATGTCGGTGAGCATTTCACCGAGGAAGACCGACATGATCGCCGGGGGGGCTTCGTTCGCACCGAGTCGATGATCATTGCCCGCCGAGGCGATCGACGCGCGGAGAAGTTCCGCGTGCGTGTCAACGGCCCGGATGACGGCGCAGAGGAAGACCAAGAACTGCAGGTTGGTGTGGGTATCGACCGTGGGATTGAGCAGGTTGGTCCCGGTGTCGGTCGAAAGGGACCAGTTGTTGTGCTTGCCAGAACCGTTGATGCCGGCGAACGGCTTTTCATGGATGAGGCACTCGAATCCGTGCTTTCGGGCCACGTCCTTGAGCACGTGCATCGTGAGCATCTGGTGATCAGCGGCGACATTCGTTCTCTCGAAGGTCGGAGCCAGCTCGTATTGGCCGGGGGCCACTTCGTTGTGCCGCGTCTTGACTGGAATGCCCAACTCAAACAGCCGGCGCTCAGCCTCGGCCATGTAACTCAGCACTCGGGAGGGGATCGCCCCAAAGTAGTGATCGTCGAGTTGGTGGCCTTTCGGCGGCGTGGCACCGATCAGGGTG
This sequence comes from uncultured Phycisphaera sp., assembly GCA_937919685.1. Taxonomy (GTDB): domain Bacteria; phylum Planctomycetota; class Phycisphaerae; order Phycisphaerales; family SM1A02; genus UBA12014. Next base: position 9,142 of record CALFOM010000072.1, on the reverse strand, counting down.
CGCCCGCAGATCACGAGGTCGAGTCGCTCTTGGAACAGTCCTTGGTCGATTAGGAAGTACTCCTGTTCGCACCCGAGGGTGCCGAAGACCTGATTCACGCCGGTGTCAGTACCGAAGATGCGAAGGATCCTCGTGGCTTGCTTCACGACGGCTTGGACGGAACGGATGAGCGGGGTTTTCATGTCGAGCGCCTCGCCGGTGTAACTGGCGAAAGCGGTCGGGATGCACAACGTGGTGACACCGTGGGTCGTGGTGAGCAGGAACGCGGGACTGTTCGCGTCCCACGCGGTATACCCTCGGGCCTCATAGGTATCGCGGATGCCGCCGGAAGGAAACGAACTGGCGTCAGGCTCGCCGACAATCAACGCGTTACCGGAGAACTTCTCGATCGCGACGCCGTCGCCGTTGACCGAAAGGAAGGCATCGTGCTTCTCGGCAGTCGATCCGGTGAGAGGATGGAACCAATGGCAGAAATGGGTGGCGCCGTTGTCGATCGCCCAGTCCTTCATGGCCCCCGCGACAGTATTGGCGACCATCGGATCCAGTGGATGACCCTTCATGATCGTGCCCGCGAGGCTCATGGCGACGTCCGGCGGAAGTCGCTTGAGCATGACGTCGCCGCTGAAGGTCAATCGACCAAAATAATCGGATACCCGGGAATTCGTCTCGGTTGCCTTCACGGGGGCTCCTTCTTCGAAGATGAGTGAATCGATACTGCCGGGACTCGCCATGTGCATTCCTTTGCGTGTCATCAATCGAGGCTTCCTGCCAAAAGAGTTCAAGGAGGGGCTGTGGGGGGCCAATGTGATCTGTCGAGCGGCCGAAGGCGTCAGTCCGCGTCCGATGTTCAGGATGTTCAGGATGTTCAGGACGTTGCAAGATGTTCTGGTTGTCGCCGTGCTCCAGCGGGGAGGACGGTGGGTACAAAGTCGTCGTACGGATCGTCGTCGTGAATGCTGAAAAAGAGAAACCGTGGGTCCAAGATTCCTTCTCAGAGCGTCAGATCGTCAGATCGCCGCTCCAGTCATCAATCATATCGATTCGGAAGGGGTCGAAATCCGGCGTGTCTGCCGATTTTCGAGGAGTTTGCGGGGGCGTCATCTCCGGTGCCCAGTTATCGTCGGCCAGCCGACGCTCGGCAATCCCCATTCAGGCTGTGGATGCAGAGATTCGCGGGGAATTCCAGTCACTTTTTGTGACCGACTGTTGAGAAGATGACAACTGACCGTTGAAAAATATCGCGGAGCCGCAATTCCAGATCCCGGGATTCGATCGTCAACGGCGGGTCGCGCCGAAGGTCAGCCGTTCACAATCCGGCGGCGGCGGGCGAGGTAGTCCCAGATCACGAACCGATCTAGATCGCCCCCCGAGGTGAAGATCACCCGCCCGTTGGCCGACTCCGCGATTCGATGGGCGAACCGAACATCCTCCTCAGTCTGGCTCCAACTCGGCACCAGGAAGACGTTGAGGATGCCGCCTTCCCGACCGAGAATGGCCGCTTCCCGAAGTGTGGCTTTTTCAGTCCTCGGATCCGGCGGGTAGAGCAAGTACAGGTCTTCGTCTTCGAAATGGGCCGTGGGGAGTCCATCGGTGATCAGCACCACCTGACGATTCGGCGTGTCCGAGTTGGCGAGGATCCTCCGAGAGAGCCGCAGCGCGTGCTGGATGTTCGTGAAGTGGGGCGGAAGATCCTGCTCGGTGATGTTGGGGTCGGACATGTCCGCTCGCAGCCGTACCACCGGGTCCCGAATCGTGACCGGTTTTGGGAGGAGCTCGACCAGGTCGCGGCGAGCCACCACCCGGGCGACGCTGTACATCTCCATGAAATGCAGCCGGTCACCGGGGTATTCCCGTCGTACGAGGCCTTCGAGGGCCAGGGCCATCTTCTTGACCGCGACGTATTGGCCACCCCAGCGCATCGATCCAGACATGTCCATCACCACGACGGTGGCGCATTTTGTGGTCGCTTTGGTCCGATGAACCTCGAGATCCTCCGATCGCAGCCGCGGTCGTCTGGGATCTCCGTCCTTGCTGGTTGCTTCGCGTGCGACGCAGTTGAGGATCGATGCCGGCAGATCGAGCCCGGACGACGGATCGCCGAAGGACCAGGGCCGGGTCGAAGGGAGCTCGTGGGCGCCATCGTCATGATCGACAGGGGCATGACGGCCATGCCGGCCGCCTTGCATCGAACTGAAGACGGAAGCCAGCAAGGTCTGCTGGTATCGCCGCATCGCGGTCGGGCCAAGCGACCAGCCTTCCTCGTCCTGCACCATGCCTTCCTGTTCAGCGGCCTGCTTGAGGAGTTCTTCTGCTCGGCGGCGGACATCGGCGAATTCTGAGAGGTCGGCCTCTTCGACGAACTCTCGGAGTTCGTCCATGTCGACGATCGCTGGCTTGGCGTTTTTCAGCGCTTCCTTCAACTGCTCAAGAAGCCGATCGATCGACTCAAGCTCATCCCGGAGTTCAAAGGCTTCCTCGATGCTCGGGACACGCGTGCCATGGAACGGCCAGCCGTCTCGGAGCCCTTCCACGCGGTCGAGGGAGACCACCGCTTCCACAAGGGCGGGCATCTTGCGTTTGAGCGGGGAGTCCTCTTCGAGGAGGTACCAGAGGCGTTCGAGCCCATGAATCTGACGCTCTCGGACTTCGCGGCGGAGTCGCTCCAAGGCCCAATCCGGAAGATCCGGTATCGAGAGAAGAGGGTCTGCCAGTTGGGTGACGATTTCTGCGGCCTGGTTCGCCGTTGGCGAGGGGTTCCAGGTTGCCAGGATCTTCGCCTTCCTCGATTCGAGTTTCGCCAAGATGGCATCGATCGATGGGCCGAGGCCGGCGAGCGCTTCGGGGGGCAACCGAATGGCGTCGGCGAGTTCTTCGGGCGTGAATCGCCGGCGTCCCCCCCAGGCGAGCATCTGGTCACCGAGTCCTTGCAGGCCCTCCGAAGGTGGCGAGGTCGGCGGGGGAAAGGAGACCGGGTCATAGCCGCGATAGGTATGGAGGATGCCGCCGAGATTTGGCGTGGGCCGAGGCCCGGGCTGGTTGATGTCGCTCATGCCTCGGACTCGTAGATGGTTCGGCCGAATCGTTCGCTTCGCGAAATCCGATCTGTGGCGTGAAGGCCTGCGAGGACAAACTCAACGCAGGATGCCCGAACCGCGGGATCGTCCGCTCGATTCACTTCCATCGCCTTGGTCCAGGCATCGGGGACCCGTTCGAGCAGGCCCGCATACGACGCGGATGGAAGGAGGTCGCCGACTTCGATCCGGACTCCCTTGCCGAAGATCGACGCGATGTCGTCGAGGCCGTCGTCATCGACGTATTCCTGGAAGACCGTCGAGACTGCTTCGGCGATGATCGCGTCCAGCACGCGACGTTCGTCAAGTTGATGGCTGCCCATCAAGTCAAGTTCGAGTTTCCCCGCCGCCGTGGCGTGAAGGTGCGCCAGATCGCAGATTCGGGGCACCGCGGGCGTTTCGCCGAGCACGATTCCTCTTCGGCGGGCAGAGGCGACCATCGCCCGCCAGTTGGCCACCGCGAATCGGGCGGAGACGCCGCTCTCGTGGTCGACGTAGGGAGACTTTCGGGCGGAAAGGGAGATCTCTTCGATGATCGCGTCCATAAAGGGGGGGACTCGAACCGGATAGGCCCCATTTAGGTCGAGGCCGGCCTCCTGTCGGGTGATCGCGATTCCGCTTTCGCGATCCGTCGGGTAATGCGTTCGAACCGTCGAACCGATGCGGTCCTTCAACTGCGGAATGACCTTGCCGGAGCGGTTGAACGTCGAAGGATTCGCGCTGAATACCAGTGCCACGTCCAACTCGAAGCTGACCGGGTAGCCCCGGATCTGCACGTCCCGTTCTTCGAGAACATTGAAGAGGCCGGTCTGCACCAGTTCGTCAAGGTCGGGCAGTTCGTTCATCGCGAAAATCCCGCGGTGCATCCGAGGGACCAACCCGAAGTGAATCGCCTCTTCAGCGCCGAGGCTGGCCCCACCGACGATTCGGGCCGGATCGATCTCGCCGATCAGATCGGCGAACTTGGTTCCGGGTGCGAGGCGTTCGGCGTATCGATCTTTCCGATGCCACCAAGCGATCGGGACGTCTTCAGGGTTGCGGTCCGCGATCGCCCGACGGCCCGGGCCGGTGATCGGTGACTCCGGGTCCTCATGAACCGGCGACTCCGGTTCGTCAATGTACGGAAGCCATTCGTCGAGGAAGCGGGGGAGCATCCGCATGAGCCGGCTCTTGGCCTGCCCCTTCTCGCCGAGGAAGAGCAGGTCGTGCCCCGCCAGGATCGCGAGGACGATCTCCGGGATGACCGTGTCGTTGAAGCCGATGACTCCGGGAAAGAGGTCTTCGCCCCGCTCGAGAGCGGAGGTGAGATTCGATCGAAGTTCGTCCTTGACGCTTCTGGATCGCCAGCCCGACGCGCGAAGATCTGCGAGCGTTCGAGGAAGGTCGACGGGGACGGTCTGCGTGGCGGCGGTGATCACGGACATGGAGAGGTTCTTTCGCGAAGATCGTGGGGTGGGGCCGGAGAGACGAAGGATGACGAAATTTGGGTCGGTGTCGGTTCAGCCGATCGGATGTGCACGGTTTACCCTTGCAAGGCTAGCCACCCCGCTCGGAGGAGGACGGAAGTTCGGGCAGTCCAGGCGAAGGTTCTGATCCAATTGCTCCGAACCAGTCGGCGGTGGAGGTCGGGATCGAAGCCTCTGGCGAGGCGGGCATGACACGGGATCTGGACGATGGCGGTGGAGAGCCAGATCACGGCAACCAGTGCGAGGCCGGTCCAGGGGATCCAATCGGGGATGACGTCGGGTCTGATCCCGACGAATACGATCGCGGTCAACGCCTCCACCAACATCAAGGGACCGACCACGGTGGTGATGCGTCTCGCGTGATTCGTCTGGTAGTCGACGAACTCTTCGGCGCCGACGGCGGCAAAGAGCGGGTAGTGAACGACTTGGATCGTCCAGATCAACCCAGTCAGGAGACCGGTCGACGCGATCTGGATGAGGAGGACGAGATCGAACATGAATGGAGGTTCGACGAGGGCAGCCGACGGGATTCGAGGGGTTGTGGATCACTCACCGCGGGAGTTCGATGACCGAGAAACGCCCGGTCGCCGGCTCGAGCGTCGCGACCGACCAGACCGCGGCTCGATGGACGGCGCCGGGATTGAGAAAGCGGATGCCGTCGAGGGTTTCGTCGCGAATGAGGTGGGAGTGACCGTGGATAATAAAGTCCGGCCGGGCCTCGACGGCCTGTGCCATCTCTGTTTCGAGGTGACCGTGCGTCGCGATGATTCGTCGGCCTCCGACGCAGAGCCGCATGGTCGGATGATCGACCACGAGATCAAGACGGCTTGCGTAAGTCGAAAAAGCCCGATCCTGATCGACGTTTCCGAAGACCAAGCGAACCGGGAGCCCGACCAGCTGGTCGATGACCTGTTCGCTCCCCAGATCACCGAGATGAAGGATCGTGGTGGCTCCGGCCTTTAGAAGGCACTCAATGGCAAGCTCTGTCCGATCGACGACGCCGTGCGTATCGCTGAGGAGGCCAATGCGGTCGTCTTGAAGCGTGGTCCAGCCCGACATGCGAGCATTCTGGCGGGTATCGGGCCGGCTGTCGCCCCCATCGTCAAACCAGAATGCGAATCAGACGGGTATTCTGTCCCGCTGCGCCGGACGGTCTGCTCGGTGGACGTCCCCCACGATCTCACCACGCCCAGGAATTCCAAGATGACCGTCGTCACTCGTTTCGCGCCAAGTCCGTCGGGCAATCTGCATGTCGGAGGTGCTCGCACGGCGTTGTATTGTTGGGCGTTTGCCCGGGGCCGCAGTGGCCGACTCGTACTGAGGATCGAAGATACCGATCGCAAGCGGAGCTCCGACGCGGCCAGTCTCGGGTTCATGACCGATCTCGACTGGTTGGGCATCGACTGGGACGAGGGGCCCGTTCAAGGTGATCAAGGCGGTGGAGACCACGGGCCGTACTTCCAGAGTGAACGGCTCCCGATCTACGCGGAGCATCTCGAGCGACTCATCGCGGAAGGAAAGGCGTACCACGCCTTCGACACTCCGGAGGAACTCGATGCCAAACGGAAGGCTGCACGGCTCGCGAAGGAAGCGTACCGATACGATCGCGCAGCGCTCGCATTGTCCGCGGAGGAGGTCGAAGCCAGACTCGCCGCCGGGGAGCCGTCGGTGATCCGATTTCGGACTCCCGATGGCCCGATCACCATCGTGGACGAAGTGCTGGGCGAGGCCACGCTCCCGGCCGGTGAGGTCGACGACTTCGTGATCCGCAAGGCAGACGGGTATCCGACGTATCACTTCGCGGTGGTGATCGACGATGCGATGATGGAGGTGTCGCATGTGCTCCGAGCCCAGGAGCATTTTAACAACACCGCCAAGCACATGATTCTGCAGGACGCCCTTGGTCTGCCGCGTCCCGTCTACGGCCACCTGTCGCTCATCTTCAATCCCGATGGCTCGAAGATGAGCAAGCGAGACAAGGACAAGGTGCTTCGAGCAGCGGTCAAGGAGCGGGGCGTCGACGCCGCACCGGCTGATTCGCACGGGACGCCGCTGGTCGAGGCCGACGTCTGGTCGACCTGGCTCGGCGACAAATCCGTGCAACTCGATCTCGACACGCTTGAACAAGTCGCCGCCGCGCTCGAGGTGTCGCTTCCGGAAATCAACGTCGCCGACTTCCGTCGATCCGGCTACCTCCCGGAGGTGCTCTGCAACTTTCTCGCCCTCAACGGGTGGAGCGCCGGAGATGATCTGGAGAAATTCGACAACGATTTCCTCGCCAAAAATTTCAACCTTGACCGGGTCCAGAAGACGCCGGCGAAGTTTGATCGGGACAAACTGTTGGCCTTCAATCTCGACGCGATCCAGGAGATGTCACCCGATGTGTTCCACGATCTGGCGCGAGCCCATGCCTCGGAGTTTCGACCTGAGTTCATCGCTCGTCTCGACGGCGGGCAGTTCCGAACGCTTTGTGATGCGAGCCGCGAAAGAAGCAAGACTCTGGACGAACCGTTCTCAGTGAACCGATTCCTCGTCTCTTCGGATGACGAGATCGAATGGACGGTCAGCAAGCCCGTCCGAAAGGCGATGTTCAAGGGCGAACCGACTGGGCTCGAACTGCTCGGTCAGATTCGACCAGTGCTCGAGAATCTCCCGGACTTCGATGCAACTTCGATCGAGGCGGCGATCACCGCTTTCGTCGACGAACATGCGGAAGGGAATCTCGGACGGATTGCACAGCCCCTACGCATCGCGGTGAGCGGGGGGCCGATTAGCCCGCCGATCTTCGACACGCTGGCCATTCTTGGACAAGAGGCGGTTCTTTCGCGGATCGATCGCTGTCTCGCGGTGATGTCCGAGATCGCTGCAGCCAGCTAAGACAAAAGGATCCCGCAGAGTCAATAGGGTCCCTTGGTTCCCGTCACCTTCGCGGTGGAGATCGTCGAGCGATCGTCATAACGCTGCAGTTCAACCGAGTATTCCGGTTCCGACCAACTGCCACTGAATGCGTACTCGACGCCCGCTTCGAAAGAGGCGGTGATGGTCGTCTTCGTTTGCCATTGGATATTGGTCATCGCCAGCATCTGGCGAGTCGCTCGACCGGCTTGGCTCAACGATTGCATGGAGCAGGGGCCGAGCTCGATGGTGAGGGTTCGTTCGCCTGGAAGCAACGCGAGGTCGATCTGGCTGTTGACCTCCAGACCGTCCACCGCTCTGACCGTGACGAGAATGTCACTCCAAAAGGGGTTGGCGCGGAGGGTCGCCAGGTCGGTGGCGGGACGGGTTTCGCCGGCGTATCCCTTCACTGGGCCACAGGCGGCGAGATTCAGGATGCAGGCTCCCGCCAGGAGAACGACGGTGGCTTTGGTGATGAGATTTCGGTGGTTCATGGTTCGATCTAATCTAGTAGGTTGAGGCGGTACCGGCCTCGTGAATGGCGCGTCCGGAGAGGATATCGCCACGGTACAGGACGCCCTCAGAGCGGCCTTTACCGCCCGGGGGAAGACTGGTCCAAAGGTCGTCGTCACACGCACCCCGCGACGGGCTTCAGTACACCGAGCATTTGGTTGCAAAAACCAACAGCCCCGATCGTTAAAAATGGAGCGATCGGGGCTGACGGAGAAATGAAGATGCTCTTTCTTCGGCCGGGGTCTGCCAAAGGTGGTTTATCAAGCAATGAGTGCCATGGTTTACGGTTTCGGTTTCTGGTAACTGTCTTTTTTTGGCTGGTGCCAGTTCAGCGCGACCCTTCCGGGGGTGTGGTGTCTCCGGCTTCTTCGGATTCTTGTGGGGCGTCTTCGGCCAGAATCGCCTTTCTAGAGGGTGATAGCGTTGGTTTTGGAAGACTTTCTCCCCTTGAGTACCGTTGCGGGCCGATTCCAAGGAGTCACCCCGGTTGGTGCCGGGATTCCACGTTTCTTTTGGATCAGAATTGGAGCCTTCTCTTGAGAAGCCTAGAAGCCGAAGTCCGCCGTCTTGAATCTTCGAACCGTCGTTTTCGCCTCGGGATGGTGGTCATTGCGGTGGCCGCGGTCGGATCGATCACCCTCGCCATGCGGCAGCCCGAGCCCAGGGATCCGTTCGTGTCGCTCGAACTGGGGCAAGGTGGCCAGTACATGTACGGCTTGACGATGAGCGGCCAGCTCTACCAGATGGACCGAACGACTGCAGTCGGCGTGGGGGTCGCGCCGCGGCGGTGGTTTAAGGTTGGCGATCGCTGAAACCGGGCGGTCGGCGAACCCCGCTGGTCAGGACAAGAGTGATGAAGACAACTTTTCAGTAGACCTTCTGCTCCTCGCGTGTGGAGTCTGCCGAAAGCCGCGGATCGAAGGAGTGGCTCTGGAGTTTGCATGTCTGGGACCTGCAGGTCGGTTTGGATGTTGCTCCTGAGCCTCCGGGGGGGTATCTTGTGCCTTCGCTCTTCACAGAGTGAAAAGCATTGGGCCATTGGCGCAGTTGGCTAGCGCGCTTGTATGACACACAAGAGGTCACTGGTTCAAATCCAGTATGGCCCACTTCTTGACGATATCGAACCCTGCTTCACGGCAGGGTTCGATTTTTTATGCCCCCACAGTTTCTGCGGCCAGTGTCAGGCCCTGCGGGACC
>CALFOM010000071.1 GCA_937919685.1 uncultured Phycisphaera sp. | reverse complement strand
CTTTTGGGCTCTTCCAAGCAGGTTGCGAGACGGGCACTCAGAATCTTGGAACTTCCTTCGATCCGGGGCGTTTCGACGGGATCGTCACGGCTGGAGCTGCGATCAATAACGAGACGTCATGGACCGACGAAGTGGGCGTGACGGCCAATGGAAACTTCATCGCCCCGTATCGAACGCCGCTTGCCGCCTTTGATGACTTCGAACTGGTCATCGATACCGCACAGCGTGATCGTCGCCGGTATTTCCAGCGTCGACTGACCAACAGCGGGCTGTCGCTTGATCGGTACGATCCGAATGGCGAGATTTGGAAGAATCCCGCCCGTTTCGGTTTGGAGAACATTCCAACCCGGCAGTTCGCGAATGGCGATGAACTGGAACTGAGGATGTTCGCGGGGAATGGATACGGGCCGATCGTCTCACGTCTGGAACGGACGATCGAACGGCCTTGGGGGACGAGCAGTGTCTCCAACAGCAATCCTGATCGGTATCGGTACAACCCGCTCCGGTCGACGCTGACCAGAGTCGAGAATGTCTCTCGATCCTTCGTGAACGACATCTGTGCCGGCCATCAGCTCGATGCGGAACAGCTGTTGTTCGATACCCGCCATCGCATGACCACCTACAGCGCGACGCGGAACGACCTCGTCCCGTTGCACCAGCGACCGACCCCGCTCTATGTCGCCGGCTGGATCGATCCCAGCCGAGACCAGATGGAGGTACTCGACGACTACGCCTTCGGACGAATCATGAATCGATTCTCCCGGGGTGACGTCCTCGGCACCTATCGACCGGTCCCGCCTGGTGCCCCTCTGACCGACACCGAGGTTCTGCTCAGGGATTTCTCCGAGAAGTCGTACCGGGATCGCTCGCTCAAATTGGATCTTCGAGCGGCCCTCGATGGTCCGATCACGGCGTACGAGTCGGTTCTGTACTCGGAAAATCCGGAAGACGAGGGCTACCTTCTGTTCCCGCATGGCGTCTTCAATCCCATCAATCGGATTCCGGCCGAAGCGCGTTTCGTCGGTGATCTGAGAGAGGGATTGTGGCCTGGGCAGGCGGACATCGATGACCCCGCCGAGGCCACGACCCTCTTCAAGGAGGCGATTGAAATCGATCGGGAGATTCGGTTCCGCCAGCGACTGGAGTCGATTCTGGCGGCAGAACTCGCTTCGGCGGTCGAGCTTGATCCGATCAATTTCCCCGGCGAATACACTTTTCAGAGTTACCTGCAGGATCAATACGCGCCGGTGGTCGGTGGCCACAACAACACCGAATTGGAAGCTTTCATTCGTTCGTCGCAGATGGCGGCGAGTTGGGCGGCCAACATCGATTGTTATCGGGACGGAAAACGTCGAAGCCGATTGTCGGTCTGGGATGTCGACACCGACAGCTTTGCGCCGGTCTATATCGACCAGCCGATCTGGCCCGAGGATGCACCAGTGATGCCGGATCTTCCGGTCAATGCCGCCAAGAGGCTGGTGGGCATGGAACCTCAGCCGTTCTTGATGGAGTCGTTCTTCGCCTTGGTCTATCCGCCCAGTCGGTTCGATGATGCGCTGGAGAACGACATAACCTCAGGCGGGCAGAATTTTCCGGATCCTGACAAGTGGCTTGGATCATGGACCATTCCCGATGGAGACAACATCGAGTGGCCATCAAACGTCGATGAAGACTCGAAGTGGTTTGACGAAGAGAGCAAGCCGGCGATCGTCTTTGCGAT
>CALFOM010000070.1 GCA_937919685.1 uncultured Phycisphaera sp. | reverse complement strand
AGCCGCCGGCGACCGACCGAGTCAGAGTGCAACATCCTTGCGGTCATCTGGGACCGAGGCACCGCCACGGTCCGCGAGGTCTACGAGGAACTCTCGCAGCGGCAGAACGTCGGCTACACCACCGTTCTCAAGTTCATGCAGATCATGACGGAGAAGGGGCTGCTCGAACGCGACACTTCGGTGCGTCCACAGGTCTTCAAGCCGGCCCGCGAAAAGTCGGAGGTCCAGCGCGACATGGTCGGCGATCTGCTCGACCGGGCTTTCGGTGGCTCGACCGAGAGTCTCGTGCTCGGCGCGCTCTCCAGCCGACCTTCGACCCCCGAGGAGATCGCCAAGATCCGGCAGTTCCTTGACGAGATGGAAGGAGACTCGGCATGAGCCTCTCCCACCTCGTCCAAACACTCGGCCTGACGGTCCTTCACATGCTCTGGATCGGCGCCTTGATCGGTGGCGTGGCCTTCGTCTGGCTCCGATCGAATCAGGCCGCCGACCCACGGGCGAGATACGCCTGCGCCGTCGGTGGATTGATGGCGCTCCTGGTCGGGACCGGCTTGACGTTCGCATTCCTGGCATCGACGAGCACCACGCCGATCGTCTTCCCGGTCGACACCGCCGGGCCTTCGACCGCCGATGGCCTGCAAATTTCCGTAGAAACGGCCTCTCTGCAGAGGAACTTCGACCGCGGTACGACAGGGCTCGGTCGCGCCACGACCTCGATGATCGCCTGGGGTTGGATCACCGGAATCGCCCTCATGTCCGTCCGTCTATTCCGCCAGTGGATCAGGGTTCGAAGGCTCCGGGTCGTCGGCATCGCCGAACCTTCCGCGGACTGGGCCCTGATGTTTGACACGTTGAAATCGAAGATCGGCATTGACTCTCGGATCTCGATGCTGGTCAGCCACACCATTGATTCACCGATGGTCGTTGGCTGGCTGCGACCGCTGGTGCTGGTGCCCGCCGCGGCATTCACCTCGCTCACCCCCGACCAACTCCAAACGGTCCTCGCGCACGAGCTGCAGCACATCGCTCGACGGGATCACCTCGTGAACATGCTCCAGGCCTTCATCGAAGTCCTGCTCTTCTTTCACCCGGTCACCTGGTGGCTTTCCAGGCAGATCCGCGTCGAACGGGAGAACTGCTGCGACGACGGCGCCCTGCTCGTGACCGGCTCCCCCCGGACCTTCGCGGAAGCATTGCTCGTGCTTGAGTCGCTCCGTTCCAACAACAACCATTCACCCCAACTACTCACTGCCACAGGAGGATCACTCATGCATCGTGTCTCACGCCTTTTCGGAACCGATCAGCCCCAGCCCCTGAACGCTGGGTGGCGCACGCTCTCGGCGTGCACGCTGCTCGCGGCTGCGGGGCTCGCCTTCACCACCGCTGCCATCAATCCGGCCGCGGTGGCGCAGGATCGAGGCGGCGTCAACGCGGAGACGGTCAACCTCGACGAACTCAAGAACCAGATCGAAGCTCGGACCAAGGCCATCGGCAAAGAACTTTGGCGACAGGTCGCGGCCGGCGAGATCAGCGAAGCCGACGCCAAGGCCCGCTTTGAGGAAGGCGAGCGACGCATGTGGATGCGATACGGCGCCGCCGAGGAGAAGGCCGTGGGTGGCGGGAACTCGAAGGCCGACTACGACAAGGCGGTCAAGAAGATGACCGAGATGGTCAAGTCCGGCAAGATCACGCGTGAACAGATGCAACAGCGGCTCGAGGGAATGAAGGAGGAGAAGCCCGCGAGTGGAAGCCGTGATCTCGACGAGCTCAAGAAAACCATCGAAGCGCGCCTGAAAGCGATGGGCACGGATCTTCGGAAGCAGGTCGCCGCTGGCGAGATCAGCGAAGCCGACGCGAAGGCAAAGTACGACGCAGCCGAGAAGCAGATGTGGACGCGATACCGTGCGGCCGAGATAAAACAGATCGAGGGCGCGACGCCCAAGGAAAATCGCTCTGAAATTCGGGCAGGCATCGAGACCCGTCTGAAAGCGCTCGCCAGTGATCTCAAGGCCCAAGTCGCGGCCGGCAAGATCAGCGAAGAGGACGCCATGGAGCAGTTCGACCTTGCCGGGGAACAGATGTGGACCCGATATCGCGCCGCCGAGATGAAGCAGAGGGAAGGGGCGAAGCGCGGCGATGCCGGTCCGAAGATGTCCAAGGCCGACTACGACGCCGCGGTCAAGAAGATGACCGAGATGGTCGAGTCCGGCAAGATCACTCGCGAGCAGATGCAGCAGCGGCTCGAACGCATGAAGCACGCCGACGATTGAACGATGGACCGGTGTCCACGCCGGCGAAGGAAATCAACGACCCCCGCAGCGACGACATGCTCGCCGCTGCGGGGGTCTTTTTATTGCTTCGGTGATTCCGGAGAACTCGGTATCGCCGCGATCGCCGCACTCAGCCCGGCGCCGAGAATCAGCCGCCATCCGAGCGCGAGGTTCGGGAGAAACATGTCGATCCCAAGCATGGACTGGATGTTTCGATCCGTGAAAAGAATGACCAGTGCGCCGGTGGTCAACGCCGCGATCGCGGAACGCCCAGAGCCTCGACGAGTGAACATGGCGACGATGAAGACACCGAGGAGTCCGGCATAGGCGTAGGTCATGACGCCCAGCGCGAATTCCAGCAGTGTCTTCCCACTTCGGGACTGCCAAGCGGCGAGGGCGATCGCCACACCGGAGAGGAAAACCGCCCAGCCGATCATCGAGAATCTGCTCCAGCGAGTGGCCGATCGATCGTGGAGCGCCGGCCGCCCCCGACTCTTTCGCCAGGGCTGCACCAGATCGTTCATGGTCGTGGCCGCGAGGGCGTTCAGCGCTGAATCGAGGCTGCTCATCGCAGCCGCAAGCAAGCCCGCAACCATGAGGCCACGGACTCCCAGTGGGAGTTCGGTCAGCATGAACTGAACCATCACGGCGCGATCGTCCCCATCGGCGCCGACCCGAGTGGTGCCGTGGACCTGGGTCTCGACCCAGAGCAGCAGCCCGATGGCCAGAAAGACAAACGCGATCGGCCAGCCGATCAGATTGCTGAGCACGCCGGCGCGAAGACCGTCCTTGGGCGTCTTGCAGACCAGAAGCCTCTGGACATGATCTTGGTCGACGGCATAGGCCGCCACCAGAAACACCGGCAGACCGAACAGGCCGCTCCAGACTCCGAAAGACTTTGACGGGTCGGGATCGGTATCAAACATCCGCAGTTTGTCTCGCCCCGTCTCGCCTCCTGCCTGAAGCATCGCAATCACTTCATCCATGGGCCGATCGATGAGGTTCCAGAGAACGATCAATGCGACCACGCCGACCACCGCCGCCACCACAGCCTGCATGACGTCGGTCCAGATGATCGCGCGAATTCCCCCGGCGATCGCATAGAGCGACGTGCCGATGGCGACCAGGGTGATGGTCAGCGCCAGGGGGCCTGGCTCTGCGGATCCGAAGAGGACCCACGACACCGCGATCGCGGCCATAAACAAACGCGCTCCGCTCGCCAAGAGTCGACCGGCAAGGAAGCTGACGCCGGCCGCGGCGCCGGCGCCTGGGCCATACCGGTCACGGATGATGCCGTAGATGCTGGCGTGCGTCGATCGGTAGAAGGCGGGCAGGAAGAAGATCCCGACGACGATCAACGCGGGAAGCCCTGCGAACTTGAAGACCATGTAGGTGAGATCGCCGCGGTATGCCTGCTGGGGCATGCCGACGAAGGTCGCGGCACTCAGGACGGTGGCGACCACGCTGAACGACGCCGCCCAGGGTGGGATCGACCGTCCGGCGAGGAAGAACGAGTTTCCCTGATCGTTCCAACGACTTGCGATAAAGCCGATCGCCGCCACGACGGCGAGATATCCGATGACTACGAACCAGTCGAGAAGGGGCATGCGTTGAAGAGCCTACGCATTCGTTCCGCATCCTGCCGTGGCAGGGTTGAGTGATGGGATTCCGCCCCCGTACCATGCAGCCATGACACCTTCGGAATCCAACTCAACTTCGAGCTCTTCCGGCCTTCCGGAATTCGGTCGACCGGAACACCCCGGCGACCTCACGCCTTTCCTCAAGCACCTGCGTGCCGGTCGCACGCTTTCCGAAGATCAGGCGCGGGCAGCATTCGAAGGCATCATGACGGGGACCGCGCATCATGCCGAGATGGGTGCGCTGCTGGCCCTCTTGGCGACTCGACTTCCGACCGTCGACGAGCTCGTCGGCGCCGCGGGCGTCATGCGGGAGAAGGTTGATCGGTTGGAGACCGGAATTCCGGCGGAGCAGTTGCTCGATACGGCGGGAACGGGTGGCGCACCGAAAACCTTCAACGTTTCGACGGCGGCCGCGATCGTCGCGGCGGCGGCAGGCGTCAAGGTCGCGAAGCACGGCAACCGATCCCGGACCGGCCGGGGCTCGGCCGAAGTGCTCGACGCGCTCGGGGTCGATGTCGACGCCGGTCGAGACGTGCAACGACGATGTCTCGAGCAGGCGGGTGTCGCATTCTGTTTCGCAATTCACCATCACCCCGCGGCTAAGCACGCCATGCCGGTGCGCAAGGCGCTCGGATTTCCGACGATCTTCAACCTCCTCGGCCCACTGACCAGTCCGGCGGGTGCCGGTCGGCAGATCATGGGCGTCTACGACGATCGCTTTGTGAGACCGATCGCCGAAGCTCACGCCCGTCTTGGCACGGTTCGTGCCCTCGTGTTTCATTCCGGCGACGGTCTTGACGAGTGTTCGATCGGCGCACCAACTCACATCGCTGACGTGAAAGACGGCGAGGTCACCGAGTACGAAATCGATGCAACCGCCTTCGGGCTGAGATCCGCGTCGATCGCGGAGTTGCAGGTTCGCGACCTCAACCATGCCGCCAGCCTTGTGCGGGACATTCTCGAGAATCGCGAAGTCGGTCCGGCGCTCGACATGACCTTGCTCAACGCCGCGGCGGCGATGGTTGCCGCGGGCATCGCGAGTTCGTTTGGAGAGGGCGTGGACCAAGCCCGCGAGACGATTGGTTCCGGAGCCGCTGCGGCGACGCTGGCGAAACTGATTCAGGCTTCGAGGGCTTGAGCGGTCCATGACGAGATTCCGCCGAATCGGCGGATCATGGTCAAAGACGTTCTATCTTTGCCGGGGACGTGAACAAAAGAATCGATCCAACCGGCGGAGGCGTTGGGCTGGCGATCGGCCTCGGCGCCGTGATCGGTGCCGCCCTTGCATCCTGGACGTCAGGCCTGGCGTTCACCCTTTTCGCGGTGTCCGTCGCTTTGTTTGGCTTCGGCTGGTTGGTGTGCCAGCCCCCATCCAGGGTCGATGACCGGCGTCCAAGCGAACTTCGGCAATTGGTTCTCGTCGGAATCGGGACCGCGGCTTTGTTCGTGGTTCGAGGAGGGGCCTCTTCCGCCATTCAACCACTCGGGATTCGGCCATCTGCGGCGTCAACTCGCCTGGTCGATCTCGAAGGACGATTGCTCGAAGTACCACGCCCGCTCTCCGGGAGATCGCATCGGTTTCGATCGGACGCTCCCGAAGCGTCGACCATGGCGAGATTTCAAGTCCGCCGCAAATCGATTGACCCGTCCTCTCCGGGTTCGTGGTCGCCCTCCGAGGTTGTCTTTGTTCGATTCGATCGACCCGACTCTTTTTCGATTCCGGGAGTTCAAATCCGACTGCTCGCGCGACTCGAGCCGACGCCACCGGTGGCGAATCCAGGCGAACGCGAGCGGAGGTTCCCAACCACGATGGAAGCTCCTGCTGTTTTGGTGGTGAGCGACCCCGGTCTGATCACCATCTCGACCGATGCCATGGGCGAGCCGATCATCGACTGGTGGATCTTGCTTCGGAGTTCGCTTCGAAAACGGTTGATGGCCGCGGCCGACCGGGTCGCCGGCACCGGTACCGGCGTGAACTCAGGGGGAGGGCTCATCCGAAGTTTGCTGGTCGGTGATCGACGCGATCTTGATGATGCGGTCCGTCGAGACTTCACAAGAACCGGGCTTGCGCATCTGCTGGCGATCAGCGGCCTTCATCTGGCGGTGCTTGCGGCGATTCCCTGGTTCGGGCTGGCTTGGTTGGGCGTCGGCCGCCGCATTCGAAGCCTGGCCGCGGTGACCTTGCTTGCCGGATACGGTTGGATCCTCGATTCGACGGCCAGCATTGATCGGGCGACCTTGATGGGCGTCGTCATGTTCTTGGGCGTGGCGGTGGGGATCCGGTTCCGACCGGTTCCGATCCTCGCGTCGGCGGCCACGATCCTGCTCTGGCTCGATCCCTCCCTCGTTGAACAGACGGGATTCCAGTTGAGTTTCGCGGCCACGACGGCACTCGTGGTCTCCATGAACACTGCCCGATCCCGCTGGTTGGGACCACGTGACGCGATCGGGGTGACTCGGTATGCGTTCATTCGAAACAGATGGACGGGGGTTCTCTCTGCCGCCATCGTCGCGTGGCTGGCGACCATGCCCATCGTCGAAAGTCGATTCGGCGTGGTGGCGATCATCGCGGTTCCGGCAACCTTGATGATCGCACCAGCCGTCGCGTTGATTCTCTTGGTGGGTTTTCCCCTGCTCATGCTGGCGCCGTTCGCGCCGTCCGCCGCCGAGACTCTGGCGACCCCGCTTCGCTGGTTCAGTCAGGAGTTGTGCGGCCAACTCGGAGCTCTGGCCGAGGTGGCGCCGATCGCGACCGCGGCGGACTTCGGTCCGGCATGGACGACGATCGCCACGGTGCTGGCGGTGATCGTTCCTGGGCTCGATGCGCCGCGGCGATGGCGGATGGGAGGAGGATTGATTTTGGCAGTGATGCTGGCGCTTCCGCTGGCACCGGGGATTCAAAACGAACCGACGGGGGGAATTCGGATCGATCAACTCGCGGTAGGCGACGGAACGACGATTCTCCTCCGTACATCAGAGGGAAGCGTTCTCTTCGATGCGGGGAGCGCCTCGATCGATCGAGTGGGCGGCCGACTGATCGTGCCGGCGCTTCGGGCGCTCGGGGTTCGCCATCTAGACGCGATCATTATCTCGCATCCGAACCTCGATCACTTCGGGGGTGCGGTCGAAGTGGTGAATCGAATTCCCACCGACCGCATCATCGTCTCGGAGGAGTTCAGCCAGTTCGCCAGAGCGAATCCAAGGTCGGTGGTCCGAGCACATCTCGATGACCTTCGACGAGCTGGACCCGAAATCGAAGTGGTCTGCCGCGGGAGTCGACGATGGCTCGGTGGTGCCGATTGGTTGTTTCTGCATCCGGGATCGAACGAGAAGTCTCGCACGGTCAATGACGGGTCAATCGTGGCGCTGGTCACGCCGATCATTCACGATCAAATCGACGAAGGGATCAGCATGACGTCTGGGCATGGCGGTTCGCCGCTTGTCTCGCCGGCTCATGCCGAATTTGCATCGCATTGTGGCATTGTTCTGCTCGGGGATCTTCAGGATGAAGGCGTGGCCAGGATTCTCCAGCGCGAACCTTATCTGCGGGCGGCGGTCATGGAACTTCCGCATCACGGAAGCTGGCGTCCGATTGTGGAGCATTTGATCGAGCGCATCGATCCGAGAATCGTGCTTCAGTCGACCGGCCGTCGCCGATTTGCATCGGATCGTTTCGGGGCGGCGTGCGATGGCCGAATTCGCTTCGTCACGTGTCGAGATGGCGCTGCCACGATTGTGATCGACGGCATGGGGACGGCGTCGATATCGACCCGCCGAACGGGGCTTGTCGCAGACGTCATCCTGCCGCAAAACGCGGTCGGACGCGGCGTTGATTCGATCAGGGCTGAGCCAGAGGCGTGGACCACTCCTCGATCATCGCGTCGGCAAATGCCTTGCCCATGAGAAACTGAGTCT
Organism: uncultured Phycisphaera sp.; assembly: GCA_937919685.1. Lineage (GTDB taxonomy): Bacteria > Planctomycetota > Phycisphaerae > Phycisphaerales > SM1A02 > UBA12014. The sequence continues at coordinate 12,371 of CALFOM010000070.1, read as the reverse complement.
TGCCGCTTCCGAGATAGTGGTACGGCCGGTCCGAGGCGATCCGGTAGAACCGATCCTTGGCCGGGCCTTTCCAGACATCTTGTTCGTAGAGTTCGTGCGCGATGCGGTCGTAGTACTCGGCCGTTCGTACGAATCGCACGTTGCCTTGAAGGTCTGGCTGCTCGGCCACCGCGGCCTGCGCAGCTCGGAACACCAGCATCCCGCCTTTGGCGAGATTGCCATCGACGCCGAGTTCGCCGATGACCACGGGGCAGTCGGGGGCATCAAGGTCGATTCTGAGATCTCTAATCATCTGGGCCAGATTGGCGGTGTACGCGGCGGTCTTCTCCTTGTTGACCATGTCGTTCCAGCCTTGGAACCAGACGATTCCCGCCAGCTCGGTTCGACGCCCCGCGAGTTCCGGGAACCGTTGACCGAGTTCCGCGATCGTCGACTTGTAGTGCTCGATCGTCCGCCGGTAGAACTCACCGGGTCCATCGGCGCCGCCCAGCGTAGGACCTCGAAAATCATTCGCGACGTCTTTTCCGCCCCAAGCTGCTTTCACCAGCAGGACCGGTCCGTCGTTGGCCGCACCGATGGTGATTCCAAAGCCGTACTCCGGACCGATCAACGGTCCATGCGAGGAGCCGGTGGAGCCGTACCCGACGGCGAGTCTTCCGCGTCGTCCGAGAAAATCAATCCAAACATCGTCGCCTTCCTTCCAGGAACCGTCCGGGTTTTGGATCTTTTCGATCAAGTGGCCGTGCTTGGGGTCCTCGCCAATCCAAGGAAGGGTGTTCACCGCGCCCTTGCCTTCCATGTTCGATTGTCCGGCGAGAAGGTAAACCTTGACGGTCGGTTGATCGATGGTTGGGTTGACCGCGGGGGCATCCTGCGCCGCGACGGTGGCGGCGATAGTGATCGAAGTCACGACGGCGGTGATGCGGCCAATTGCGATGTTCATCGTGGTGCTCCGGCAGAGAGGCGTCGGTGGTGCGATACACCATCATGCCTCCGCACCGCGTTGGATGCGACCGGATTTCGAGCGTGGGCCGAGCGGGGCTTCGCTCAGAAGAACCGGAGTCCAGCTTCGTATCCGGAGCCGGTCCCAGCGGGTCGGGACCAGACCACCATCACCGATCGATCGAGGCACCGACCCTCAGGAAGAACGCTTCGGAGGGTTCCGGTCATCCCCTCAAGGAGGGGCGTGCTGGACCGAAGCCGCATTCCGGTCTCACTCAGATCGACGGAGCGGTAGCGCACAGGCTGGTCCGGATTGAAGTGCCAGGCGAGCACAACTTCGACTGAAACGGCATTTCGCGTCGCTTCCCGACGGTTGAGGTCTGCGGTTCCCTGGTCTGAATCGGACAGGTCATTCTGAAACATGGATTCGTCGAGCATGGTCCAAAGGCATCGGCTGATTCTTTCCGACGGGTTGGCGAGTTGTCGCGTAAACACCTGTTGGCCAGAGACTTGAGACGAACGAACCGCCTATGCGGGTTGCACGGGCTGACCCCTCCGCCTGACCGGCTTCTCCACCACTTACTCACATGGCGACCGTGAATTGGCGTGGTTCGATAACCACCTTGGAATCGGTGATCCACGCATGTTGAGGCTGGTTCGAGCCGATGAGAGTGAGAGAAGATGACGAATACTCCACCAACCAAGTCGCTGCCAGAACCGGCTGAAGCCAGTGATAAAAAGCCCTCGGATCCTCGTGAACTCGTGGACGAAGTTCTCCGTGAGGCAAGATCGTTTCTGGGGGCATCCGAACAGGCGCTGAATGGCACAATTCAGGACCCGGAGTCGGATTCCTTTCTGTCCGCGGCGACACCCGAGTACACCGCCGAATTGGGGTTGTTTGCCGAAGCCAGCACGGCGGACGCGACCAAGCATGCCGAGTCGGCCCGCGACCTTGGCGAACATGGTCCGATGGCCGATCTCTTCGGCAGTGGTGAACCCATGGTCCCCGAGACTGAACTCGCGGTCGATGCCGGTCAAACTGAATTGAATGCAACGCCGTTGATGAGTGATGCGGCCATCGCCTTGGATGCACTTTTGGCGGAACGCGTGGCCCAGGAGTCCGACGGCAGCGAGGGATCTTCCTACTCGATGGCGACGAACGACATCTCCCGAAGGCGTGCTGCGGAGGCGGAACGGTCGACACTCGACGCACTCGAAGGATTTGGGGCTTCGCCGCCGCGAACGACCGCCGCGGAAGTCGCGACCTTGGCGACCCCCGAGACTCCTCCGGCGATCACTCCCGCGGAGCCGGCGATGCGTGCCATCCCGAGTCTCGACACGGGGCCTTCCAACGAACACGAGCGAGGATTCGGCACGGCGCTCGCATCGGTCTCAGCTGAGCCAACTCCGGAACCACCGGTCGCCGCCGCGAATCCGACGGGCGATGTCGCTTTTCCAGCACCCGAGGAGTCGCCGATTCGGATTCCGAAAAAGCCGTCGGTGGTCAGCTCAGACGCGAGCCCGGTTTCGCCGTCGATTGTGATGCGGGTCGGTGCGATGCCTTTTCAACTGGTTCCAAGTTCACTTCATCGTCTGGTGACCATCACGGCCTTGTCGCTTGCGATCTGGGTGCCCGTGGTATGGACCTATGCGGTCTTCGGTCCGGAATTCTTTACCGGTGCGGTTTCCGACGTGGGTGCAGGCTTCCAGGAGCCGTCGGAACCGAACGAGCCCGCCCCTTCAGCGTTCGATCAGCACGATGTCGCCACGGCGACCGATCCCGTCGATCAGTGATCACACGGTCGGCCTCGCTCACTCCATTCAGATCTTCAGATCCAGGTCCCGGTCGTGGAGCGATCGCTCGCGTCGGCGTCCCCGGTATTGACGAGGCCCGCAGGTTCGACCAGCATCACCGAGCATTCCTGTTCCGCGATCGGTCGATGCTCCACGCCGCGAGGAACCACCAGCATCTGGCGTTCACCGACCTCCACCGAACGATCACGAAATTCCATGGTGAACGAGCCGTGTAGCACGAGAAACATCTCGTCTTCGTCGGGGTGCGCGTGCCAATCGAAGGCCCCGATGAATCTCGCGAGCTTCACCTCCTGCCCATTGAGCGCCGCGATGATTCTTGGCGACCAATGGTCGGAGAAGAGGCCGAGCTTGTCATCGAGATCGATGGCGTCCATTGGAAAAACCTTAGTTGATCGGCGCGAGGTGATTCCATCGCTCGTCGATCATTTTCGGCGACCGGTAATCAGGTTCACCAGAATCAGCACGATGGCGACGACGAGCAAGATGTGGATGAACTGCCCCATGGCGGCACCGGTGACCAGCCCCAGAAGCCAGAGAATGATGAGCACGACGGCGATGGTGTAGAGCATCTTAAGTTCCTTGTTTTTAACTCGTGATCTCGTGATCTCGCGCCTCGCTCGACGTGTGATCAGCGGCAAACGCCACGGTGGAAAGGTAGTCGAAAGCATGGTCTGAGGTGGCGATCAAGGATTCGGCGCGACACACGAGTGCTCAACGTGGCCTGACCACCTCGAACCGCACGGCGTGTGGCGGCTTTCCGGCTTCGACGATTCGGAGTTCGTGCGCTCCGGGCGAGATCGCGAAAGAAGGCTCGGTATGGTCGATCGGGGCGCCGTCAAGGAAGACATGTGCCGCCGTTCCGATGCGGAATCGGGGCCGAAAAAGGCAAGGGCCGTCATCGAAGATGAGTCGATCACCATCTCGCGGTTCGATGATCGCGGGAACTCTCGGTGGACCGACCCGGCCCACGGCATGGACGACATCCCACGGCTCGAAGTCTCGCGGACTGCGAGACGTGGCGAACGCCGGATCAAGGAGGATCTCCCGAAGCACCGGCAGCGCGGCCGTCGCGCCAATCAGGGATGGGTTGCGTCCGCCATCGAACCGACCGACCCAGACCACGGCGGTCCACCTTCGGTTCCATCCGGCGGCGACCGCGTCACGCTGGCCGCTGCTGGTCCCGGTCTTCGCCGCGACGAACGGCATCGCCGCCGAGACATCTGATTCCGGCCCGGCGAGACACGCTTCGATCGCGGCACAGGTCGATTCCGAGAAGACTCTCCGTGTTGGGCTTGGCGCGCCGCGGAGGAGGCGGACCGAACGGTGGATGCCGCCTCGGGCGAGGGTGGCGTAGGCCTCGGCGAGATCAATCGCTCGGACCTCGACGCCCCCGACCGCGGCGGTGAGTCCGGCCGCGCTCAGCGCGCCGATTGGGAGTGGTAGGCCGCTGCGTCGAAGAGTGGCTTCGACCGTATCGAGACCGAGATCTCGAGTGATGAGGATGGCCGGGACGTTCCGCGAAGTTTGGAGTGCTTCACCGGCGGGCATCGGACCACGATGTCCACGGTCGATGTTTCGAGGCCGCCAACCCGAAATGTCAATCGGCACATCGTCGACGATCGAATCAGGAGCGAGTCTTCCCGCCTCGAATGCGGCGGCGTAGATGAAGGGTTTGAGGGCTGAGCCGGGGGATCGTCGGGCGGTGGTGCCGTTCACCTGTCCATCGCGTGGATCCAGCGGATCACTGGATCCGATCAGGCCGCGTACTTCTCCGGTGGCAGTTTCCACCAGGACCACCGCGATGTCGAGGTCTCTGGGAAGCATGGCGGCATGATCAGCGACGATCCGTTCGAGAATCGACTGCGCGGTCGGATCAATCGTGGTCTCGACGGCCCGACCTCGTCCAGCTGATCGCAGGGCCATCCAGCCGGCATGTCGAAGATTCTCGGTTTCCCGTTCATTCTGAAGGACGATCGGACTCATCACCGCATGCCGATGTTGTGTCTCGTCGATCATCCGGGCATTGAGCATTCGATCCAGCACGAGATCACGTCGTCCGCGGGCGGCTTCGGGATGGCGATCAGGACGAAACCGCTCGGGCGAGTTGGGCAGGCCAGCGAGCAAGGCGGCCTCGGGCAACGAGCACTCTGCAAGGGATTTCCCGAACCATGCGCGGCTTGCAGTTTCCGCCCCGACGAGATTTCCCCCGAACGACGCCAGGTTCATCCATGCCTCCAGGATGTCGTCCTTCTCGTATCTCTGTTCGATCTGAAGGGCCCGAAACGCTTCGACGGTTTTCCCGGGGATCGTGCGGGGATGGCCCATCTTGAGTCCCGCGACCTGCATGGTGATCGTGCTGGCGCCTCGAACCACGCGTCCGGCGATCACGTTGTCGCGCATGGCGCCGAGAATCGCCAGCGGGTCGACGCCGACGTGCGACCGGAAGCTGAGGTCTTCAGTGGCGACGATCGCATTCCCAATCCAAGGGCCGGAGTCCTCGATCTGAAGATGCAGGCGGCGCTGTCCGTCGTCGGCGACCACATCGAGGATCGGACCACCTTCCGAGTCCATCACCAGTCCGCCGCCTTCGCCCGGATGCAAGATGTCTATAGGGAGAGGGAATGCGAACCATGCGATCGCGACGGCGGCGACGAGGGTCAGGGCCAGCCCGGTGAGGATCATGGCCAGCCGACGAATCCGCCGTTTCCATCCGGCGCGGTGAGTCGAGGGCGACGCTGGAGCTCGTCTTGAAGGATCAACGACTGCGGAGTTCACGGAAGCAGGATCTCCACGGCGCGTTCGGAAGTCCGAGCTTCGATGTCGGCGGCGTACATCGACGAGGCTACGGCACCCGGAACCGACCAGGTTCCGGGAACGATCGCCCGCATGGCATACCGGATGGTCTGGGGCTTCGATGTGGCGGTATCGAAGACAATCAGACGGTCATCGCGGAATTCAGATCGGTCCACCGCGCCGACGGATTCATTCCCGTTCGCACTGGTGACCAGCACGGGGAGTTCGAATTCCATCCCACCGGGAATCACCTCAACGATCGCGATGTTTGGAATGTCACGATTGATGGTCGAGGCGTATTCGACTTCGACCGTGATGACGTCGCCGGCGGTGATTGTCGCATTCGAATCCAGGATGTTGCCCTCGACGTCGATCCATCGCCGCTCGATCCGGAGGCCGTTCGATTCGTCCTCCTCGTTGGTTCGATCGAGAGGCACGCCGGAGGTGACGATACTCACGTGGATCGGACTCTCACCCGTCGCGATGACGAACTCGTCCAGAGTCGCCAGTGAAGTCCCAGTCGGGAGTTTGATGCGTCGGCGGATCGGCGATGTACCGTTGATCACGATTCGTTCTCCGGCGATCACCACTTCTCCGGTGAGCGTTAAATCGTCTGGGTTCAGTTCGGTCCACTTGGCGATCGCCTTGACCGCGGCCGCCGTCTCATAGGTTGTGCGCCATTGATCATCCCGAAGTCCGGCCAGCACGAAATCCAGCATCGGAATCACCATTGGGTGATGAGGCCGATATTCCATCAGCACGCTCAGTGCCAAAGAAGCCTGCATCACGTCGGAGTTGAAACGGCCGTCAGTCGTCGGCGAAAACAGATCCGGCACCACGAACGTGTCGAAAATGCGATCGGCCTCGTCTTCCCGACCGAGAAAGGCGAGCGTGAAGGCGATCTGCGCGCGGTCGCCGACCGAAAAGGAGTCCGCTTCGTTGCGCAACACCTGAATCATGGCGGCGTCGGTCTGTCCCGCCTCGGCGAGAATGCGGACCGCGAGCGGCTGGAAACTACGGCTAGAGGGCTGCCGGACGACGCGTGCGGTCGCAGTGATCAGATCCTCTAGGAAATTCGGAGGCAGTGGGATCTGATGGCGCTGAGCGTCTTGAGCAATCGCCGCGGATCGAACGGTGAGCCAGTCACTGCCGTTCCCGCCGGACCAGTAGGGAATCGCGCCATCGCGACATTGGGTCTTCCAGAGTTGGCGAAGGCCATCGGCCGCCATGGTGCGGAGCGCCGTGGGGTCTTCGCCGGAGATGGCGGGATCAATCATCAATGCGGCGAGGATGCCTTCGATCTTGCTGCCGATCTGCTCGCCACACCCGTAGGGGTAGTCGACCAACCCATCGAGTGCGTCGCCGAGATTCGTATCAGGTCTTCCGCTCACCACGATGTCGATCCGGCCCGCAAGGCCTTCAAGATCATGATCACGATCCAGATCCACTCGTTGTCCCGGGCGGGCGACCAGACGAACGACCTCCTGAGATCGGCCATGTGGCGGGCGAACCGCCACGTGCCGGGCAAGCTCCGTGGCCGGGCCGTCGGTGATCAGGGAGTCTAGATCGGGGTCGACGGCCTCGGCGCGAATTCGAATGGGGATCGAACCGATTCCTGTGGCCTTGATCCGGAGTTCCACCACGATCTCCTCTGCGGCTGCAAGTGTGATGCGTTGGGCATCGAGCACCGCCTCGAGTCCTTCGCCGGCATCCACATGGAGTCGGGCAGTGAGCAGGTGGGCGGTGTTGTTCCGGAGTCTGACCGGAATCTCCATGGCATCGCCCGGTGCGGCTGCACGGGGCAGTGCGGCGGTGAGCTGGAGCGCGGGTGTCACGCCGATGACGTGTTCGGCGGCGCCATATCGATCGTCGTCGACCACCACCGCCATGATCCGCATGGCACCATCGAGGTCGGGCATTTCCAGATCAAGTTCGAGTCGGCCGTTGGCGGGAAGGGCCATGACCGTTCGCCAAATCACCTTAATTTCGGGGATTCGGACGGGAATCGGTTCCCGGTGCGCCGCCGCCGCGTCACCACCGATTCGATCCATCGTCTCGGATCGATCGTGTCCAGGAATGACCCCTTGCATCGTGTCTAGGGTTCGTACCACCCGTCTGCGTTCGGAGAGAAAGTGACGAACCAGATCCGGCGCATGATGATCCGTGACCAGAAGCGCACCCTCCTCGACCGCCCAGAGGTGGACCATGGCAGTGCTCGACATGGCGTCCGGGTCGGGAAGGCTCAGGCTGAGACGAACCAGCTCGCCGGGGCGGGCCGAGTCTGAGGCAACGATGTCGGGGTGAAGGCGATGCGGTTCCTGATCGATCGGGATGCGGGCGGCTCCACGAGCGAGCAGCGGAAGTTGTTGCTTCGAGTCGGCATCGTGGGGTTGGATCAGTGTGGCGGCGACGAAGCAGGTGTCGCGGACGTCCTCGGGGATTCGAACCGTAACCATGCCGCCGCCGACCCCCAGTTCAACCACCTGGGGCTGATGGATCCGGTCGGTCTCGACCGTCACCATCGCCAAACCGGCGAAGTCGGAGCCGATCATCACATCAACCAGATCGCCCGGGCGTGCCGGACCGCCACCAGGCGCGAGGCGGAGTCGGTCGGGACGATCGGATGGCCGACGATCCCGGGACATCCATGAACTGACATGGAATTCACGTTCCGTCACGATCTTCGTTTCCGTCGCACTTTGGATCGAAACACGTACTCGATAGGTGCCTGAGGGCAACGCGGGAATCTCGAGGGAAGAGCCGCCGTGTTCGAGGGTGATCGGCTGTGGAAGACCCAACCCGACTGGATGGGCCTCCACGCTCGATGTCCAGTTGCGTCCACTGATTCTTTGCCAGCGAGACTCCAGTGATTCGATCGTCACGGTCGGCTTCACCGAAGGATCCGCTTCGCCATTGAGGAGCGCGAGCATTTCGATGGTGATCGACTCGTCGGGTCGATACACGATGCCGTCCGGGAGACCAACTCCGAGATGCTGCCGAGCGGTATCGATCTGCCCTGAGATCGTCGATGCCGTGGCCCGCCCACCGAATTCGATCACCGATGTGACAGTGGTGAGCCTCCAGGCGCCGGGAATTTTCGGTGACGGCACCACGAGCTTGGTCCTTCCGTCCGGACCGAGCGTTCCACGGACGAGCGTTCGAATCGTCTGACGGTTTCCGGTCGATTCGAAAGTGAGCTTGGGTTGCGCGGGAAATGTCGCTCGAATCGGATCGAAACGAACCGCTAGCGTGGTGGCAAGGCCAGCGGCCGGTCCGCCGTGAAGGTACCGAGCCTCGACGTTGATCTCGATCGCGGTATCGGGAGTGTCGGGAAGCGTAACGATCTCTGAGTTCACTTTCAGTCGGACCGGAAGGAACGGCATGACCGGGCATTCAATTCGGCGAATGACGCGGTCATCGCCGGGAAGATGCGCGGTCACCAGCCAGGTTCCGGTCATCGCGGCAGAGTCAGTCGAAACATCACACTGAAAGAGGCCCTGCTGGTCATCGGTCAGGACTTCCTGCGTCTCGATAAGCCGTCCATCCGGTCGAGTCCACCGAATCTCCAACGGCGTCGATTGAATCGATTCACCGTTCGAGCTCCGGGCCACGCCGGTGAGATGAATGATCTCGCCTGGCCGGTGGACGCCTCGGTCGGCATAGATTGCGAGGTCGATCGGGCCAGCCCACGGCGCGCCGCGCAAGGCGGCAATATCAATTCCGCTATCACGATTGAGTCGGGCATAGGCCAGATCAGCTCCCGAGGTCGCCGAGACGAGGGTGCAATTCCGGCCGTCTAAGGGGAGATGAACGATGCCTTGATCATCAGTGAGGAATCGAGCGATCTCGGTCTGGTCAGGTTCCCAGGCCGCGACTGATGCTCCGGAGACGGGTTGCCCTGAATCGATCGAAGTCACCCACACGAGCACGCTGTCGGAATCAACCTGCGTTTCAAGTGCAAGGTTGCTGACCAGCAGCAAGCGGCTGTCCGAATTCCAACGGTTCTGCGGATCCGAGATCCCGAGGTGATACAGACCGGGTTTTCGTTCCATCACCGATTCCAGATCGAGTCGCGATGTCCAGCGATCTTGCTTCGGATCCCCGTCCATTTCGATCGGCCGGTCGACGACACGTTCCGAAAGACGAATCAGGTCCTCGCGCGATAGGACGTCCGCAAGGAAGATTGGAAGGTTCTTATTGAGGAGCCGATCGACCGTGAGGTTCATCGTCTTGAGCTGGTCATGTCGAATCGCGACTTCGAATCGACCTCCGGGGATGATCTGCGATCCTTGGTCATGGAAAGAGAGGACAGGGGGTGGGGGATCGAACTTGACCGAGCGGACGACTGGATCACGCAACGTCGAACCATCAACGGCGAGCAGCGGGGGCTCCACGGTGATCGAATAGCGCTGATTCGGGATGAATCGACCACCTAGATGAATGGTCCGGCCGGAGAAACTGACGTTGAGCGAGCCAATGGACGGCTCGACCGTGACCGACGGGACCATCTGTTCGGGCGCCAGGACCCGATCGAAGCGAATCTCTACCGAGGGAGTCCCGTCGTACCAGCGGTCTGCGATCGCCAGCATCGCCGAGAGATGGCCGGCGATCTTGAACGACCTTCGAATCGGTGCTCCGAGTGGCAGGACTCCTCCATCACCGACCAGGTCTTCCCGGATAAGCACATCGATGGTGTCGTCCGCCGAACACGGAACGGTCACCCGGTGGATGGAGCCGACCGGGTCGGACGTCAGGTCGATGGCGGTGACGCGGCCGTCCACGGAGATCGACATCGCTGCCTCGAGGGTGCGTCGATGGACGGGTTGGTTGAACGCGACCTCGATCGTCGCCGTCCGCCCATCTTCAGTCTCCTTAGGCGTCTTGACCTCTTCGAGTCGAAGGTGATCGACTTCGAGCGGCTGATAGCGGAGCTCAGGAAGGGTGGATTCATCGATCTGGTGATACCGGAACATCGGGTGCGGCGTGGCGAGGGCCACGCGATAGAGACGTCCGGGCAGGGGAGGATCGTGTGGTTCGAAGACGACTTCCCCCGGGGAGAGGATTCGCCAGTCTCCAGATATCGGCGGCTCGATCCGGAATGGCGACCGCTCGAGTGGCTGGCCGACCTGATCTTCCGTGTAGATGTCTCGATCCAACGCGAGCAGGAGCCGCCCGGTCCGCGAGAAGTTCTCCGCAGAGGTTGAATAGGCGATTCGCACCGTGGCAGGGCCATGAGCCCGATCGGTCATAGCGAAGAACCAGACGCTGAGATTAATGGCGGTCAGCGCGAGTGCGCCGATCCAAAATCGAACCTGCCGTGCGTCATGCATGGGGTGACTCCTTTGTTGCGGAATTGTCTTGGAGTACCGCGTTTTCCCACAGGATCACGGCGTCCAAGAATTCCATCGACTTGATCGTAGGAAACAGATCAATCGGTAACTGCGGACGTACGCTCATCCCCATCACCATTTTGGCGGAAGGTGGCGGTTCTTCGAGTTTGTCAGGCGGGGCGTGCTCTCGGCGGGCACCTAGAAACTCGAGCCGCCCTGGCGGACGCCCGAAAAAAGGCCGACGGGCACCTTGGCCCATCGGCGGATCGTCCGCGTGCTGGTTGACGTCGGAATCACGGATTCGGGCATTGGCCCTCTACAGAGAATCCGGAACATTCCGAGACCGCTGGCGCCCGGATCAACTTCCCGAGGGATGCCAGATCGTCTTCATTTCGGTGAACGGCTCGATGGTCCACGGGCTGTGCCGCGTGTCGTCATCGAAGTAGTCGCCGTCGCCGACGGTCTCAAGCCGGACCCGTTTCATGTTGTCGGCGGCACCGAGCTCAAGCAGTCGACGTTCTTCCGCGGTTTCTGCGGCGCCGCCAATGGCATCGATGTCCCGGTGGTCGGCGAATTCCGGAATCATCTCGTGTCGGTATCCGGTCAGGATGTTGACCACACCACCGGGAACGTCGCTGGTGGCGCAGATCTCCGCGAAGACCATGGCGGGAAGCGGATTTGTCTCGCTCGCCAGCGCGATGGAGACGTTCCCACCGGCAAGGATCGGGGCGAGATGCGTGATCAGACCGAGGAACGTCGGCTGGTTTGGTGCGATCACGCCGCAGACGCCGGTCGGTTCGGGCATCGTGAAGTTGTGATACGGACCGTTCACCGGATTGCGAGACCCGACGACCTGCGGAAACTTGTCACACCACCCGGCGAACGAGACGATCCGGTCGACGGCACAGGCGATCTCTTTGCGGGCCTGGGCGGCTGTTGGAGCGCGACCGGTCTCCAAATCGGGAACGGCGCGGATCGCATCAGCCAGTTCAGCGGTGCGGCTTTCGGTCATTTCGGCGAGGCGATAGAGGATCTGACTTCGGTTGTAGGCGTCTCGCTTCCACCAACCGGGAAGCGCCTTTCGGGCGACCTCGACGGTGTTGCGGAGATCCTTGCGACTGCCTTGGCAGCAATGCGCCACGACCCGATCGTTGGTTCCCCGAAGAATCATCGTGCGCCCGCTTTCGGTTCGCGGAAAAGCGCCGCCGATGAAGAGCTTCCAGGTCTTGAGAATTTCGAGTCGAGGCATCTGGCGAGACTCCAATCATAGGAAATAGTACCGGTTGACCGACTCGAGGGGCATGACGCCGGATCGGCTTCTTTCGTCGAATCGAAATCCGAGCGATTTTCCAGAGGCGCGCGCCCGATGGGAACGCCTGATTCGCACGCACTGGAACTCGCCTGGACAATCAAACTCACGGCGTGCAAGAAGTTGATGTCTCGAAGCACCGGCCATTTCATCGGGTTTCGCATGATCACCCATGATCACGC
>CALFOM010000069.1 GCA_937919685.1 uncultured Phycisphaera sp. | reverse complement strand
TCGAAAGCGGCTCGGCGCGGCCGAAGCGGATCTCTACCGGCGCCGAATCCTCCGCACTGGTCACTTCGGGTGTTCGCGGCTTCCCATCCTGAGCGAGCGCCGGCTCGCCCCACGACCACGACACTGGAAGCAATACCAGGCAGATGGCGAACAGAAATCGGCCGCCGATACCCACGGCGCGTTCGGAGAGATGATGATTGACCCGGAATTCAGTGGCGTTCATATCCGCAAGGTAGCAGGCCAAAGCGTCTCGAGTTATCCGGGACGGCCCGAGTCTTCTCTCGCGCTCCGCGACCGAATCGCGGTTTCAGCCAGCCCTCGTACCGTTTGTCCCCAGACATCCCAATTCAGAACCTCGGCATATCGCCGATGGGCCGCCTTCGACATGATCTCATATCGCTGCGGAAAAGCGAGAATCGCCTCGATCGCATCCGCCCAACCTGAAATCGGAGTCTGGAGCGGAAGGACCCTACCCGTCACGCCATCCTCGACCACCGTGGAGAGCCCACCCACATCCGAGACGATGGCGGGGCGTCCATAGGCGGCGCTCTCGATCGGTGCGATTCCGTACATCTCGCTGAGCGACGGAAGAAAAGAAAAATGGCAAGACTTCAGGAGCGATCGATGTCTCCGTGAGTCATCAGGATCGCCGAGACAAAGTTCGCCCGCCCAAGCGACTTCGGGGAAGGCGCAGCACGCGTGCTTCGGACCGATGTAGTGCAGGCGAGCGTGCCATCCACGGTTCCGCAATTCCCTGACGACCGCTGCTGCAAGACGCAATTGTTTCCTCTCGGGGTCCGCCGCGCACAGAAGAAGATCCAGCCTTCGATCCTTGGGCGCCGGTGCCGGCAAGAAGATCGATGATTCCGGTTCGATGTTCGCACCGAGCGGAACGATGCTCACCTGTTCCTCGCGAGCACCATGATCCGCGATCATTGATCGGCGACAGTAGCCGGAAGGCACGACGACCACATCGGAATTCGCGATCGCCCGAGTCTCCTGATCCAAGATCGCCGCTCGACGACCCTTGCCTAACGCCGCGACCTTCGGGTAAGAATCGATCAGCAGACGAGCCGTGGCATCGGTGGCATAGATGATCGGGACTTGGCTACTCAGATAGGCGAATGGGATGCTCATCCCAGATCCGAAGATCACGTCGCACTCGATCTCGGCAAGTCCCCGCGCCCCTCGTCCCGCGGTCAGCCTCGCCTCCTCCATCAGTCGAGCGAACACTCGACGGTGAAAGAGATCATCTCGTCGGTTTCGAACCTGGCTCCCAAGATAACTGAGCCCCTTTAGCATCCTGTTGGAGCCGGAATCTTCGAACAACCTGCTTCCTCGAGGAAACGGAGTCTTGCCGATCAAAATGGGGATGACCTCGCAGTTTGCGTTTTGGAGGGCCCTGGACATATTCCACGGCATACCTGAATTGGCATTCGGAGTCTGCCTGTCGTCCCAGAACAAGCTTGCCACCCTGATCCGATCTCCTCCAAGGTATTGGTTCAAATTCGGACCTCGTCAATCATTAAAAATTGCACTGGTCATGCCATCAAGACGGCTTCGAAACTAGGATTGAAACCGGCTTTGAAATGGAGCTTGAAACCGAGAGTCGACGCTGTTTTTTGGTCACCGTTTTTCGGTCACCGTTTTTCGGTCACCGTTTTTCGGTCACCAAGGAAGCCTCAAGATCACCGGTCCGATCTGACGGCCATTCCGATTGACTAATCGACACTCACATCAAATGAACACCGTTGCTCATGACTCGAATCGATCGAGAGCCGCTCACAAACCATAGCCGTGATTCGCAACCGGAAGACGGCAAGATTTCAATATTGAATAGAAAGACACCTTTTCGGACGTGGACGGATTCGCCCCCGAGGCTCTGTGTCCAGATATGAAAAACACCAAAAATCCCAGTCTTGATGAATCGATGGGCACCTATTCTCCAGGACTCAATAGGGCAGAAGAGAGGTTTAGGAGCCGAAGTCTCCCTCGCCGAGATGGAGATCAACTATTGATGTCCTCCGAAACTGCTCTTCTCGAAGTCAGACTTCTGGATCAGGCGAGCAGCCGCATCGGTTCCTCGATCATGGCCT
>CALFOM010000068.1 GCA_937919685.1 uncultured Phycisphaera sp. | reverse complement strand
TTGGATGACATTGGATGACATTGGATGACATTGGATGACATTCGATGAGATTGGATGAGATCCACCTTCTTGTTGTTTAAGGTGAAAATGTGAGTCAACTCCGAGCGACCGAAGTCGCCCGGCAGGATTCGGGTATCGACGCCGGCCAAGACCGGCTACGCCCATCCCAGCAAGGAATATCGACGTGCAAGTTCGAAGCAACGCCACCCTCAGCCCTGACGCTCGACCCCATCGTCGCTTCCGACGGATCGGCGGCCGTTCGCTCGTTGCCGTCCTCGCCGTTGCAGGGGTCTCCCTCGCCTCTGCGATCCCACTGGATGGTGGAGATCGCCCGGAGAGAGTCGGTCCAGCCATGCAACCTGCACCGACCCAAGAAGCTCCCGATGAGACCACGGCGCCACGTCGAGACGGCCCCTCCAACGCCCCGGACACTCAAGCAGAAACCACGCCGGAACGTACCGGACCAACGAAGGCCGCAAAGCCCCAGAATTCGACCGATCAGGGATCCTCGCTCAGTGGCACACGGCGAACCGTAGACGATGAGCCCGTCCCGTTGAACTTTGACGGCGTCACCGTTCAAGACATCCTCCCCTACATCGTCGACTGGACCGGCAAGGCGGTCATGCCCAAGTCGACCATGTTGACCACCACCAAAATCACGCTTTTCAGTGATCGCCCGCTTGCCAAGCACGCCGCACTCGACCTGATCTTCCAGGCGTTCCGACTGAACGGCATCGGGGTGGTCGAGACTCCTGATCTCATCATGCTCAACACCATCATGGAGTTGAATAACTTCCAGCCGAACGTCGTCCTCGGCCCGGAGGTCGACGTCACCAGCATGAGCGAAGACGGCAGCCTGGTCACGAAGGTCTTCCGACTCGAATTCGCCAAGGTAGGCGACCTCGAATCACAGCTCAGCGAAGGCGCCCCGGAATACGGAAACCTCACCGCGGACGTCAACTCCAATCAGATCATCCTCGAAGGGGACATCGGCTGGGCAAAGCGGGTCCAGAAACTCATCGACCTCCTCGATGTACCACCGTTCCTTGCCGTCAAGACCGAGACCTTCCGGCTCGCGTACGCCGATGCTCAGACGATCGCGGACATCGTCCTCGAACTCTTCAGCCCGAACCCCAACAGCGGCAGCCGGACCCAGAGTCGAGCCCCCACTTCTAGGAATCAACGAGGCGGCCAAACTTCGCCGCAGGAACTTCCTCAAGTCGGAACCAGTGACCAACTTCAGGTCAGCGTGCTCCCCCAGACCAATGCGGTGACCGTCCGCGCTGAGCCTGAAATCCTCGCCGACATCGGGTACCTCATCAAGACGTCATGGGACATTCCACCGAGCCGCGAGGGGAACATCTTCCGCCTCTATGACCTGAAGTACACCGATCCAGTGAAGGTCAAAACTCTTCTGGTCGCCCTGCTCGAAGAGGGCGGCGGCGGATCCGCCCCGGCCGGTCGAGGCGGCGGTGCAGGATCAAGTGGCGCGGACGCGGCAGTCGCGGACATTTTCCGCATCGAGGCTTATCCGGATTCGAACCGACTCATCGTCATCTCGAAGACCCCTGACAACTTCGAATGGCTCGACGCGATGATCGACGAGATCGATCAACCGCTCAGCGTCGGCATGCCGGTCAACGTCGAACTCAAGCACGCCAGCGCGATCGAAGTCGCCGACATCCTCAATGCCCTGCTGGGCGCCGCTGGTGGAGGCGGACGCGGAATCCAAGCTCCGGATGAAGGCCTCACGGGCATCAACTTTGAATCCGCCGGTGGTGGTGCAGATGGCGGCACCGATACGGCGGGCGATGAGATCACCTTCCCTTGGCAGTCGGGACGCGGTGCCAACGGTGATGAATCCGCAGAGGTGTCTGCCCTCGTTGGCAAGAGCAGAGTGGTCCCGAATCCCGGCCAGAACTCGCTTCTCGTACTTGCCACGCCCGAGATCCAGGACGCCCTGTTGAAGATCATTCAGGATCTTGACCGACCCGGACGCCAGGTGATGATCACTGCGACGTTGGCGGAAGTCTCGCTCGGCGACTCGTTGAATCTTGGCATCCGCTTGGGCACGGGGATTTCAGCCTCGGGCGACAACGTGATCGGCGGTCGGGTTGGGCTCGATATGACCAAAGGCTCGACCGACGTCATCAACAATGACGGCAACCCAGTCCAAGAAGGATCCGGCAACTTCCTCGGCCCTTGGTTTGACACGTCCTTCTTGGAGGTCGGTGCGAGCGTGGACTACGTTCTGTCAGCATTGTCCGAGCAGAACAATGTCCGAATCCTCCAACGACCACGGGTCTTCACCAGTGACAATAAGGAAGCGAAGTTCTTCGCCGGTTCCGATGTCACCTTCCAGACCGGTTCGACCTCGAATGACAGTGGGACAACCACATCCTTCGAACAAGAGGCCATCGGCATCGGCCTCAACGTCAGACCTCGGATCACCACCGAGAGAAACGTGGCGATGGAGATCGAGATTCTCCTCTCGAATCTTTCCTCCTCCACGATCAATGACAACCCCGTGGTCAACCGGCGACAGACGACGACCACGGTCACGGTCAAGAATAATCAGACCATTGTTCTGAGCGGTATTCGACGTGAGGACGATACGGATGTCGAGCGGAAGATCCCGTTCTTTGGAGACATCCCGCTCATCGGCTCCATCTTCACCAGCACGGAGAAGGGCAAGTCGCTGGTCGAACTCGTCATCTTCATCACGCCGATCGTCGTCGACAACCCCGACGAGAACGACACCAACTTCAACGCCGAGGAACGCAAGCGTCTCGACGAACTCAGCAAGCCACTCGACGAGATGGTGAAGGAGCTGGGTGGAAACAAATTCTTCGATCAGATCGATGATGACACCACATCTCCTGAGGACAAGAAGACCGAAGAACCGGCCACCAGCGGCGAATGAATCCGAAGGCCCTGTTCACGCTCGTCCTCCCTTTGATCTTCAACCCGGGGTGCGTCTCACGCGAAGTGAGTCGCACCCCGGGTTCGTATATCACTCCGGAACGCGATGGGGAATCAGACCGACTCGATCCGACGGACGTCTCGGCCCAGATGACTTGGCGAAAAATCGGCGAGGTCGACTACGACGACTTCTCGATTCCCCTCTCTTCGCCGGATGGTCGATTCCTTGCGGTTCGATCGGGCGCTCCACCGGCCTGGCCGGCGATACTCGCGCGACCGGATGCCCGGGGACTGCCCGTCGTCCCCTTCGAGATACTGCGGCTCGACTCCACCGGCGCCGTATCCCTCCAGACGATTCGAGGGCCGTGGTTGCTCGGCCGCGCCGCGGACGACGTCGGTTTCCTCGTCGAAGGCTACCGCCCTGCCGGCGCTCGGCGAATCGGGCGGGTGGCCTGGGAGACCGGCGAGGTCACCTGGTTGGTCGATGACGAATTCGTCAATGCGTTCGCCACCATCGGACTTGATGGCACCCTCGCATGGAGCCGCCGCTCTACCGACGCCCGTGGTCTCGATCTGATGGTCCGACGCCCCGATGGAAGTACTTGGACGATCGAGAGTAAGTTCGATCGCTCGTGGGTCGACCCCGTCATCGCCCCGGACGGGCGAACGATCTTCGCGATGCGCAAGGGAGACGGAACAGTCGAACTCGGCTGGTCGCGATTGACGGAAAAAACGCGATTCGAACATGGAATGCAAACGATTCCAATCTCGATCCGCACGAACGACCGCCTCGTTCATTCCATGTTGGCCCCACAAACCGGCGCCGAGGCTTCTCCCCCGGGAGGCCCACCACGGATTATTTTTCTACACCCGGATCTGGGACGGATGATCGAATGGTCGCCGGATCGAGATCTGGCCCGCCCGTTCTCCGAAGGTGCGATGGCGGTCTCCATGCTCGACGCGGATCGCGGCATCGCCATGTCGAAGGACGGTTTGTTCCTCACCGAATTGACCAACGTCGCCGGCGGCGTCCCTGCCAGCATCTTGCTCTCGAGTGACGTCGCCATACCTCGGCGATCCGGAATCGACGAAGATCCGATCCTGTTTCTTCGCCCGATATCGGGTCGATACGAGCTCTTCCTTGCTCATTTGAACGATGTCAATTGAACGATCTGCGGTGCATGCCCGTTGATTTGATCCCCGCGACGCCAAAACATACGAAGGGCTGAATGACGCGGGCTCAATCGCCTTTGTCATTTTTTCCTTTTTCTTCTTTGTCGTCGTCGCCGAAGAAATCGTCGTCTTCGTCGTCGTCTTCGTCGTCGTCTTCGTCGTCGTCTTCGTCTTCGTCGTCGTCGTCTTCGTCTTCGTCTTCGTCTTCGTCGTCTTCGTCTTCGTCTTCGTCTTCGTCTTCGTCTTCGTCTTCGTCTTCGT
>CALFOM010000067.1 GCA_937919685.1 uncultured Phycisphaera sp. | reverse complement strand
ATGAAACGATGAAGCACTGGCGATTGGAAAGGACGGCCACTTGGATCCAATGAACCCCAACGTACTCGACGTCACCCGACGTCACTTCCTCTCGCGGGCATCCGCGGGTGTCGGGGCGATGGCACTCGCGTCGCTCGGGCATGGCCGGGTGGGCCCGCCCGCCGGCGCGTCTGAGGCCGTGGCGAGGGCGGCTGCGCACCACGCCCCGAAGGCGAAGCGGATCATCTATCTCTTCCAGAGTGGTGGCCCCTCGCAGTTGGATCTCTTCGACCACAAGCCCGAGCTCCAGCGACTCAACGGCGAAGAACTGCCCGAATCAGTCCGTCAGGGTCAGCGATTGACCGGCATGTCGGGCAATCAGTCGACGCTCCCGCTCGCGGGGAGTCAGTTCAAGTTTGCTCGGCACGGGCGGAGCGGGATTTGGGTCAGCGATCTCATGCCGCGGACGGCGGCGATCGTCGATGACCTCTGTTTCATTCGATCGATGCAGACCGAGGCGATCAACCACGATCCCGCCGTGACCTTCATCCAGACCGGCTCGGAGATTGCTGGCCGTCCCTCAATCGGTTCATGGGTCACCTATGGCCTCGGCAGTGAGAATCGGAATCTCCCGGCCTTCATCGTGCTGGTCACGAAGAATAAGGGTGGCCAACCGCTCTATTCGAGGCTCTGGGGGAGCGGTTTTCTCGAGAGCCGATTTCAAGGGGTCCAGATGCGAGCCGGAAAAGACCCGGTGCTCTACCTCGCGAATCCAGAGGGCATCTCGCCAAAGACGCGTCGACGGATGCTGGATCGAATCGCCTTGCTCGATGGTGCCCAGATGGAACGCGAAGGGGACAGCTCGATTCGTTCGCGCATCGCTCAGTACGAACTCGCCTACCGCATGCAGATGTCGGTGCCGGATGCGACGGATCTCTCCGACGAGCCGGAGTCGATCTTCGAACTCTACGGCGAGGATGCTCGAGTCCCGGGGACTTATGCCGCCAACTGTCTGCTCGCGCGGCGTCTTGCCGAACGCGACGTCCGCTTCATCCAGTTGTATCACCAGGGCTGGGACCAACACGGCAGCCTTCCCGCGGCGATCCGGGTGCAGGCGAGGGAGACCGATCAGGCCTCCGCGGCACTGGTGCAGGATCTGAAGAGACGCGGCATGCTGGAAGACACCCTGGTGGTCTGGGGCGGCGAGTTTGGTCGAACCAACTATTCCCAAGGCGCGCTCACCGCCAACGACTATGGCCGCGACCACCACCCGCGGTGTTTCACGATGTGGATGGCGGGTGGCGGTGTGAAGCCGGGAATCGTGCACGGCCGAACCGACGACCTCGGCTACAACGTGGTCGAGAATCCGGTTCATGTCCACGATCTTCAGGCGACGCTGCTCCATCAGTTGGGCCTCAATCACGAACGGCTCACGCACCATCATCAGGGGCGGGATTTCCGGTTGACCGACGTGCATGGCAGGGTGGTTCGGGATCTGCTCACGTGATCCTCGAGGCGGTTGTCTCGACTTGAATCACGATTGGGCCGTACCTTGGACGGCATGAACTTCATCAGCGTCCTCGTTCTCGTGTGCTCCACGCCGCTCTTACTCAGCACGGCCGAACAGGTCGACTCGGCCGACACGGCGGAATCGGTCGAACTTGCCGGACCGATGCTTGGTGACCTGACCGCCGACTCGGTTCGAATCTGGCTTCGAACCGCGGCGCCACGGTCCTCGGTCGTCGAAATCAAGGACGCCGACGGCGAAATCGTCCGTCGCTGCCCGCTTCAGACCACCGCAGAAAGTGATCACACCGGCATTCTCGAAGTGCTTGATCTCGCGCCCGCGGCGCGCTTCACCTTCTCGATCGACGGCAAGACCGACCCTGACTGGTGGTTCCGAACTCGCCCGGCGTCGGACGTCGCCTGTCGCATCGCGTTCGGTTCCTGCGCCGACGAGGGCGACGGTTCCGCATCGGTCTGGCGGCGGATGGAAGGCGATGAAGTGACGGCCCTGGTCCTGCTCGGTGACACGCCGTACATCGACACCACCGACCTTGCTCGGCAGCGATCGCGGTATCGGGCCTTCGCACAGCCGGCGGACTTTGCACGATTGGTTTCGCACGTCCCCGTCTACTCCACCTGGGACGACCACGACTTTGGTCGAAACGACACGGACGGCAACCTCCCGGGCAAAGAGAACAGTCGTCAGGCGGTCACCGAATACCGCCCGAATCCGAGCTTCGGGGAGAACGGCGAAGGCATCTATACGAATTTTCGGCAGGGGCCGGTCGAGGTCTTCCTGCTCGACGCCCGCTGGTTTGCGCGAACCGAAGGCGACTTGAGCGCTCCGACGTTGCTCGGCGCCCGGCAATGGGCCTGGCTTGAACGATCGCTCGCCGCATCGACGGCGCCGTTCAAGGTCCTCGCCTGCGGCATGGTCTTCAACGGGTCGGTCCGGCCCTTCAAGACCGATTGCTGGGGCGTCTATCCGGCCGAGTACGATCGGCTCATCGACCTGATCGCTCGAGTGAAGTCGCAAGGCGTCGTTCTGGTGAGTGGGGACGTTCACTGGTCGCGAGTGATTCGTCACGACACGAAGGACCGTCTCGGCTACGACCTGATGGAATTCGTGACCAGTCCGATCCACGAGAAACTGATTCCCGCGGCGAACCCGCCACATCCCGGATTAGTCTTTAGCGTCGGTGAGATCAACAGTTTTCTGCTGGTCGACGCGGTGACGGCGGACGATGCCAGCACGTTGGTCGCGAGGATTCGGAATGCTGCGGGGCAGGACCTGCACGTCGAAGAGATCGCGGCGAGATCCGGCGATGCGGTCCCGACGCCGTGACCCGTCGGCGTGACCCGTCGGCGTCCTTTGATCTTCAGCCGGTCTTGCGGCGCTGGGCGATCGGCAGAGGCTTCGGGCGGGTGAAGACCAGGGTGTCGTCCGTGCTGTCCTTGGAGAGTGTGTAGCCATCGGCATCGAATTTTCGAAGCGCCGTGACAGTCTTCGGACGATGGTCCGCCATCCAGCGGGCCATGAGGCCACGTGACTGCTTCGCATAGAACGACATGAATTTCGACTTGCCAGCGTCGATCTGCAGGAACTTCGCGGTGATCACCGGCACACCAAGATGATCCAGTCGTGCAGCCTTCGAATACTCGTCACTGGCGAGGTTCACCAGAGTGTCGGCGCCTGCATCCGCCATGTCTTTCTCGATCGCCTTGGCGATGCGATCCTGCCAGAAACCGTAGAGGTCCTTGGCGGCACCGATCTTGAGTCGGGTCCCCATCTCGAGGCGATACGGTTGGATCAGATCGAGCGGACGAAGCAGGCCGTAGAGACCGCTGAGGATCCGGACGTGGTCCTGCGCCCAGTCGAGCGACGCCTTCTTCATGGTCCAGGCTTCCAGGCCTTGATACACGTCGCCCCGAAAACACATCGCCGCCGGCCCGCGTGGATTGCTTCGAGTGCCGAACGCCGCCCAGCGGGCGTGGTTGAGCTCGGCGAGGGGATCGGAGATCGACATCAATTCGCCGAGTTTGGGAGCGGAGACCTTTGCGAGTGCGAGGGCGATCTCCCGAGTCTGTGGGGCGAACCGTGGCCTGCTCGTGGCCAGTCCTTCGGGGATGTCGCCGGCATCCATCTCGAGGCTCTTGGCGGGGGAGAGGATGGCGGCGAATGCTGGCATGGCGACAGCGTAGCGCGTTCCGGCCACAGGTGCCGTCTCTCGAAGGGGAATCCACCCGGATCACGAATGTCACGAATGCCACGAATGCCACGGATTCAAAGATCGGAGAACGACTCAACCAGTGGTATCGATCAAGGCCGCTCCGAGAACGTCCATTCGAGGTTCGATGCCGAGTCCCGGTCCGGCCGGTGCCGACATCCGACCGTTCTGCCGGGCGGGCGCGTTTTCCGCGGTCGAAACAGTGACGTAGGAATTGAAGTCGGTCGCGGTGAAGAGCAGGTCCGTCGGCGTGCTGTGCGCCAGGTGGGCGATCGCGGCGGTCACGATGTCGCTGCCCCACGCATCTTCGATGGTCATCGCGATGCCTCGATCGACGCACAGGTCCCGGGCTCGGCGAGCCTTGGTCAGGCCACCGAACTTGCCAATCTTGATGTTCACGATGTCCATGGCGTCGTCGCGAAGTGCACGGACCAGAGAGTCCAAATCCTCGATCGACTCGTCCATCACGAATGGGTGGCTGGTCCGTCGTCGGATCGAAAGGCACTCCTCGTAGGTGCGGCATGGCTGCTCGATGTAAACATCGCGATCCGCGACCGCTCGAACAATGCGGGCCGCCTCGTGGGGCAACCAGCCGGTGTTTGCGTCGGCGATCAGGATGTCACCGGGTTCGACGACGTCAGCGCAGGCGTGGATCCGCGCAATGTCGGTCTCGACATCGCTGCCGACCTTGAGCTGGAACCTTCGGTAGCCCTCGTCGCGATATCCCTTGAGATTCGCGGCCATGGCTTCGGGATCACGCTTGGAGATCGCTCGGTAAAGCACGAAATCATCGCCGTTGCGGCCGCCGAGCAGGGTGACCAGCGGAAGACCGGTCGACTTGCCGAGAATGTCCCAGCACGCCATGTCGATCGCACTCTTGACGTAGGGGTGTCCCTTCAATCGGGCGTCCATGGCACGGCCCAGCACGTCGAGGTCCCGTGGGTCGAGCCCGATCAGTGCCGGGGCCAGTTCCGCGATGCCCGCTCGCGCCCCCGAGGCATAGGACGGCAGGTAGACCGGCCCGAGTGGCGTGATCTCGCCAAATCCCGCCACGCCCTCATCGGTTTCGACGCGGACCACGGTGCTGTCAAAGACGTCGACAGACTTTCCGCCCGACCAGCTGTAGTTGCCTTCCTTGAGCGGAAGGTCCACCTGATAGGCCTGGATTCGCGTGATCTTCATGTTCGGGGATTCCTCAACGGGGACGGTGAGACGCAGAACGTCCGACCCGGGATACCGGGCTTGAGCGTCGGCGTCAAACATCGGAGTCGTTGATCCATCGATCAGGGTCGGGAATCAGAGAAGGATTTCGGGAACGATCTTCCCGTGCACATCGGTCAATCGAAAGTCCCGACCTTGATGACGATGGGTGAGGCGGCGGTGATCGACGCCGAGAAGGTGCAGCATGGTGGCCTGTAGATCGTGAACATGCACGCGACCTTCCACCGCATCCATCCCAAGATCGTCCGAGGCGCCATGAGTGATTCCGGGCTTCACGCCGCCACCAGCCATCCAGATCGTGAAGGCATAGGGATGATGATCCCGTCCCCACTGCGGCCGATCGGCGAAGTCACCCTGACTGAAGGGGGTCCGGCCGAACTCGCCTCCCCAGACCACGAGCGTGTCCTCGAGCATCCCTCGCTGTTTCAGGTCAATCACCAGTCCGGCGGAAGGCTGATCGGTATCCGTGCACTGGGTGTAAAGCTCGTTGGTGAGGCTTCGATGCTGGTCCCATCCGGCGTGCATGACCTGGGAGAATCGAACGCCCCGTTCCGCGAGGCGACGTGCCATGAGACAGTTGTAGGCGAAGGTCCCGCGTTCTCGAACCTGCGGACCGTAGAGCGCGAGCACGTGTTCTGGTTCGTCGGAGAGATCGGTCAGTTCGGGCACGCTGGTCTGCATCTTGTACGCCATCTCGTACTGGGTGATGCGAGTGGCGATCTCGGGATCCGCATGTTCTTCGAGTTGAAGATGGTTGAGACGGGCGAGGTCGTCGAGGATCCCGCGTCGGATCTCCGGGGGGACGCCGTCCGGATTCGAGAGGTGGAGCACGGGATCGCCGCCGCCCCGGAATCGGACACCTTGATGATGCGACGGAAGAAATCCGTTTCCCCAGTAGTGCTCGTAGAAGATCTGGCCGCACGTCGTGCCCTTGCTCACCGAGGTCATCGCGCAGAAGGTCGGGAGATTCTCGTTCTCGCTTCCTAGGCCGTAGGAAAGCCACGATCCCATGGTTGGCCGCCCGGGGAATTCGCTTCCGGTCAGAAAGAACGTGACGGCGGGAGCGTGATTGACTTGTTCGGTGTGCATGCCCTTGAGAAAACAAAGCTCATCGGCGATGGCGCCGGTGTGCGGCATCAGAGCACTCGCCCATGCTCCGCTCTCGCCGTGGCGTCGGAAGGTCTCCATCGGTGCGAGCAGGAGCTTGCCGGAGGGATCACCGGTCATGGTGCTGAACCGTTTGCTGGCGAGGTAACTTTCGGGAATCGGCTGACCGTGGAATCTGGCGAGGTTGGGTTTGTAATCGAAGAGGTCGACGTGGGTCGGGCCACCGTTCATGAAGAGGTAGATGACCCGCTTCGCCTTCGGGGCGTGATGGGCGCCGGACCGACGAACCGGATCACCGAGCAGGCCACTCGCCGGCGATGCTGCGGGGAGGCCGAGCATCGAGGCGAGAGCGGCGGCGCCCACGCCGGCACTTCCTTGGCCGAGGAAGGTCCGCCGGGTGATGCCGCGGGCGTGTTCGCCGATCGGATCGGGGATGGTCATCGGGTCAGCACCTCGTCCAGATTCAGGATCAGCGTGCAGATGCCGGTGAACGCGGCTTGGTCGTTCGCGTCGAGATTCTCCGCTGGTGCGGCGTCGCCGACCGAAAGAAGTTCGGCCGCCGCGCCTGGTCGTTGGTGATACTGCTTTCTCAAAACATCGAGTCGGGTGAGCAAGATCTCTCTTTCTGCATCGGTCGGGATCCGCGAGGCGGCCAGTTTGAAGGCGAAGTCGACGCGATCCGCATCCTGATCGCCACCGTCCTTCATGATGCGAGCGGCCATGACCCGAGCGGCCTCCACGAAGGTGGTGTCGTTGAGGGTCGTGAGGGCGTGCAGGGGTGTATTGGTCATCGTCGTTCGGACGGCGCAGTTGCGACGGTCCGCGTTGTCGAAGAACACCGGAGGTCCGACGATCCGTCGCCAGAAGGTATAGAGGCTCCGGCGATGGGCATCATCATCCTGATCCCGTTCGTAGACGATGGTTCCGAAGGTCGTCTCGCTCCAGATACCCGCTGGTTGATAGGGCTTGACCGGCGGTCCACCACGCGTGTCGACGAGCAGGCCGCTGCAGGCGAGGGCGTGATCTCGAATCATCCAGGCGGGCATCCTGCGCCTCGGTCCGCGGCCGAGCAGACGGTTCTCCGGGTCGGCGTCCGCGAGCTCGCCTCGGTGATCGGAAGACTGGCGATAGGTGGCGCTGGTGACGATCCGGCGGTGCAGGCTCTTGAGATCCCAGCGGTCTTCGACGAACACCCACGCAAGCCAGTCCAGGAGATGAGGATGACTCGGCCGCTCGCCTTGAGTCCCGAGGTCCTCGACGGTTTCCACGAGGCCTCGGCCGAAGAACTTTCGCCACTCTCGATTGACGGTCACTCTGGCCATCAGTGGATTTCCGGGATCGACCAGCCATCTGGCAAGGGTGAGTCGGTTCGGCGGAGCGCCATCGGGAAGCGGGGGAAGGCTGGCGGGTACATCTGCGGTCACCGCTTTGCCGGGCTTGCGATAGTTACCGCCATCGAGGATGCGGGTCTCGCGGCGCTCGGGCCGGTCGGCCATGATCATGACCTTCGGGGCGCGAGCTTCGATCGACCGTCGGCTTCGCTGAAGCGGTTCGATGGCACGGAGGGCGGTCGCATGATTCCCTTCCGGTTCCGTCAAGGCGGCGATGACTGCTTCAATTTGCTCGGGCGTGCGATCCAGCGGGATAGTGTTGAAGGCGGCGAGCGCAGCGACGCGAGCGGCCGGATCGATCTCCCGGACCGGCAGTCCGTTCGCCTCGGCCGCGACCGCGACCTTGCGAATTCGCTCTAATTCGGCAGCCACTCGTTCGAGCTCGCTTCGTTCCTGGTCCGAGCGAATCACGAGTACCGGCGGCGTCTGCGGGTTTCCACCGGTACCGTCGACCGGCGTCTGATTGAAGAAATCGAAGAAGGCGAAGTACTCGCGATGGGACACCGGATCGAACTTGTGATCGTGGCAGCGGCAGCAATTGAGCGTCAGCCCGAGCCAGGTCGTTCCGACGGTCTCCAACTGGTCGAAGACGTACTCGACCCGGTTTTCCTCGGCGATTCTGCCGCCTTCTCCGTTGATCATGTGGTTTCGAAGGAACCCGGTCGCAAGACGCTGCGTCTCGCTCGCATTCGGAATCAGATCGCCGGCGAGCTGCCAGACGGTGAATTCGTCGTAAGGGAGATTCGAATTGAACGCATCGACGACCCAGTCTCGCCAGGGCCACATGGTTCTGGTGGCGTCCAACTGAAATCCGTTGGTGTCCGAATACCGAGCGATGTCCATCCAGTCCCACGCCATTCGCTCGCCATACGCGGGGCTTTCGAGGAGTCGATCGACCACGCGTTCATAGTGATGGGGATTATCGGCCAGCAATGCAAGATCGGCGTCGAGCATCGAGGGTGAAGGTGGGAGTCCGGTCAGATCGAGGTGAAGCCGGCGGAGTAGTCGATGGGGAGTCTCGGGAGGTGCTGATGGGAATCCCTCCGCCGTGAGTCGGACCCGGATGGTGTCGTCGATCACATTGATCCCATCGCCACCTTCGATCGACGGTCGAAGTACAGATGGCCTCGGGCCAATCGGCTGGAGCGACCAGTGGGGGGCCCAGGCGGCGCCCGAAGCGATCCACGCGCGGACCATCTCGATCTCGGTGGCGGCAAGTGCGCGACCGGTGTCGGGCGGGGGCATGCGGTCGTTGGCATCTTCGGAAGTGATTCGATGGAGGAGTAGGCTTGCGCCGGAGGCATCCGAGTCGATGGCGGATCTCAGGCCCTGCTCGAGATCGAGCCGGAGATCTACCTTTCGGGAGTCGGCATCGGGGCCATGACAGGCGTAACAGTGTTCGCTCAGAATGGGCCGGATATCACGATCGAAGTCCGGCGGTGCCGCGACGGCTGCCGCCGAGAGAAGCAGCGAAAAAATCGCAAGGCCAGCTGATCTTCGTTGTGCGGTCATGAATCGGGTCCGTGCGAGTGGATCGAGGCTTCGACTATAGAGATCGAGGCGCTGATTCGGAATCTCGGGCGGACGGGATCAATCCGTCGGGCTTCTCGTCGTTTTCGACGTTCCCCATCAGACAAGGCGTCAAAAGGGGAAATCAGGTTCATCGCTTGGCAGGACCGAGGGACTTGCCGAGAAGTAGCGGATTATGGCGGGGCGCTTCTCAAACAGCAGGGATTTCTAATCGAGCCTGGAAGGACCCCCTCCGGACCATGTCGCCTGCGGATCTCGCGTGAGATTCGACCTTGCGATTCTGGTCGACGTTCTGAAAAGAACTGAGCGAAGTTTCGTGAAGGAAACGATCGACCGACTGCTGGACATCGACCAGTCGGTCGTGCAGCGGGCAGGGGGTGCCAGAGCCGCAGATCCCGCCTCCGAAGGGGCAATCGTGGGTGGTTTTCTGATTCTCGAAGATCTTAAAAATGTCGAAAATGACAATTTCACTGGGGTGTTTGGCAAGGGCGAAGCCGCCGCCTGGTCCCGGGATACCCGAGACGATTCCAGCTTGCGACAGGTCCGTGAGGACCTTCGCCAGGAATGGCCGTTGGAGTCCACGTGAAGTCGCGATCTCTACGACGGACAGTCGGGTTTTTCCACCGTCATAGACCTCCGCCAGCCGTGATGCGGCCGCGATCGCAGTCTCAGTCTTTTTGTTGTACATCGATTCTTTCGAGGGTCAAATTGACGGAAGTCGATGGCTCACAACCAACTGTGGTTTCGCGGCCCACCCCCCGTTTGGAGTGGATCAACGGACGAGCCTTAGGTCAAAAAATACGCTTCGACTCAATAAACGTTCAGGTTCAGAAATGTTCGGAATGTACTCTTCGCGGCCAAACTTCCGCCGGAGCATACAGCTATTCGAAAAGACGACAAAACAGTCGGCATATCATGATTATGTCGCATTGCGTTCTGATCGGGGGCGACTACTCAGGCATCGAGGCTTACGTCGATCGGCGCTCTGTCCGAGTCTTGAACTTTGAAGTACTCGAACTCGTTGCGGCTAAAACCGCCGAGGCCGGCGATGACACTGCTGGGGAAAGTGGTCACGCCGGTGAGGAACTCGCGAACGTTGGAGTTGTAGAAGCGGCGGGCTCGCGCAATCCGCGTCTCGGTATTGCCGAGCTCTTCCTGGAGTTTGAGAAAGTTCGCGTTCGCCTTGAGATCCGGATACGACTCGAACGTCATGACGAGTCCCTTGGCGGCGGCGCCGAGTTGGTCTTCGACCAGGGCGCGGCTCTTCGGATCGGCGTCCTTATGGGCGAGGGCCTGCCCGCGGAGTCGTGTCACGTCTTCGAGGACCTTCGACTCGTGGGTGGCGTATCCCTTGACCGTATTGACGAGATTCGGAATCAGGTCATGGCGTCGTTGGAGTTCCGTGTCGGTATCCGACCAAGATTCCTTGCAGTACTGGCGGAGCTTGACCAGTCGGTTGTACATGCTGACGACCGCGATCAAGGCCACGAGGATGATTCCGCCGATCACGATGGCGATGATCTGTAACGGCGATAGGGCGAGAATGGTGATTCCGGCAGGCATCGTGGGCTCCTTGCAATCAATCGTCGGTTTGCGAGGAAGCGTGTTGCAGATCCTCGGGGATGTGCTTGAGGAACTCGCCGCAGAACTTCAATTGCGATTCAATGGCGTCGGGCGTGAGCGTGAACCACGTAGAGACCATCGCGCCACCCGGCGCAAGCTCCATCGTGTGGTTTTTGTTCTCCATCAGCCAATCGATCATCCCCTGGTCGATGATGTCGAAAGTCCACTTGCGATCACGGCCTCGCACTCGATACGCCTTGTTGAAGGCCTCGAGCTCGAATTTGACCGTGCTCATCGAGAATGTGCCGCGCCCCTCCTCGATGCCGAATGCCGAGAGACGTTTGAAGAGGCTGTTGGGAGCGATGAGGGTTCGGTGGAGCGGCGTGTCGGTGAGGACGAGAATGGAGGTGTACATCCCCTCCGTCCAGTCGTCGTTGTTCGCGTCAACCATGATGTCGTAGAAAAGGGTGTCCCAGACGATGACCGTATGTCCAGCGAGCTCACCCCAGCAGATGTTCTTATCGACCTGCCAATCACCTCGGAATCGATTCGCCGCAAACTGCGGATAGCTGGCCTGCACCTTTGAGATACCCATCAAACGCGAGAAGATCCTCCGCGCACGATCACTATGAGGGGCGACATGGGAAGCGTCCTCGGCGCCATGCGAAATCTTCGGCGGATCGAAGGTATTTGCGTCCGGTGCGAAGTTGAGTCCCTTGGAGGCAGCCCAACGGCTTACTAATTTTCGGCGCTTCCGATTCTTGAACCAGAAGTAGGCGAGTTGAAGTGGGCCGATGATCGGGAGATCTGCCATGATTGGATCCAGCGTGAGTAAAGATAAACGAGCAATGTAGCTCTCAGTTCTTTGCAGTGCGAACTCCCACACGGGCATCACGACGCGGACCATCGCGGCCTGTTTGTTAGAGTGCATTGATGGTGATCGAGCCGAATCCTCAAGCCTTGCGAATCTGCCTCTTGACGACGCAGAAACTCGACGCTGATCCATTCCCCGAAGACGATTGGCCGTGTGACCCTCGGCCGTTCCTTCCTGAGGCCGATTGGCACGTGGCCACCTTGAAAGGCAAGAAGGGATCAGTCCGTCAAGTCGAACGGCTGATCAAGAAAGGGTTCGATCTCTTCTTTAATCTCTGTGATGGTGCCGCCGACCAGAACATTCCCGGCATTGAGGTCATTCAGACGCTCGAGAAACACGGCGTTCCTTTCGCCGGGGCGACATCGGAGTGCTACGAACCGAGTCGGATCGAAATGAAGAAAGCCTGTGCGGCCCTCGGGATCGCCACGCCGGCCTACGTCTTGGCATCGACGCCCGAGGACGTGGAACGTGCCGCTGAGACGCTTCGTTTCCCACTCTTTGTCAAGCACTACAGCAGCTACGCGAGCGTGGATCTCAGTCGGCGTTCGCGGGTTCGCACGCCTGCGGGGCTTCGAATCCAGGCGAAGAAGATCATGTCCCGGCACGGGGCGGCATTGATCGAGGAGTACATCGAGGGGATCGAGTGCACCGTGCTCGTCGCGGAAAACCCCGAAGACCCGGCGCGGCCGATCACCTACACCCCCGCGCAGTATCAGTTCCCGAAGGGCGAAGAGTTCAAACACTCCGATGTGAAGTGGGTGATCTACGAGGGGCTCAAATCTTTCCCTGTCGAGGATCCCGTGCTTTCGGATCGGCTTCGCGATGAATGTGCCCGCTTCTTCGTGCAGTTGAAGGGGGCCAGTTTCGGTCGATGCGACCTTCGCGTGGCAAAGGACGGCACGCCGTACATGCTGGAGATCAATGCGAATTGCGGGATCTACTATCCGCCCGCCGACTACGGTGCCGCGGACATCTGCCTTTCTCTGGATCCTGCGGGTCACGAGGGCTTCACCCGGCAACTCGTTGCGGCGGCCTTTTCCAGGTATGCCAAGAAGCAGGCCGTGGTGCCATCCCCGTCCGTCGCGGACATTGCCGAATCGCCCCCGACTTCCATGAAGGCTTGAGCGTCGGTCCGTCTCTGGGCATCGTTGCGATACCATCCCCATCGCCATGAAAGACTTTCAACAAGACTTCATCGATTTCATGCTCGACGTTGGCGTCCTCACCTTCGGTGACTTCACCACCAAGAGCGGCCGGAAGACGCCTTACTTTGTGAATACCGGCCTCTACCGATCGGGGGCGCAGATGCGCACGCTCGGTCGAGCGTACGCCGACGCGATCGAAGCGTCGTTTCCCGGCGGGTTCGACGTGCTCTTCGGCCCGGCGTACAAGGGCATCCCTTTGGTCGTCGCGGTTTCGATGGCCTTCGCGGAACGCGGTCGCGAGGTCGAGTTCTGCTTCAATCGCAAAGAGGCCAAGGATCACGGCGAGGGTGGCGTGATCGTCGGCCGGAAACTGTGCGACGGCGACCGAGTGCTCATCGTCGAGGACGTGACCACGGCGGGAACGTCGATCCGCGAGACGGTGCCGATTCTTCGCGCCGCTGCCGACGTCCAACTCGCCGGCCTCATCGTGTCGGTGAACCGGATGGAGCGGGGCACGACCGATCGAACCGCCCTCGACGAACTCGCGGAGGAATTCTCGATGTCCACGCGATCGATCGTCAATCTCGACGAGATCCTCGAGCATCTCGGCGATCGGCTTGGCAACAAGGACCGGGCGCGGATTGCGGCGTATCGCGATGAATACGGCGCTGTCGACGCCTGACCCCCGCAGCCGGGTCCACGGATCGGGGAAACGATCGTTTCGCCGCCGTTCCCTCGCACCCCGCCGGTTGATGACGTATCTTCGAGAAATGAAACGAACTCTTTCGATCTTCGTCATCGTCGCGATCGGGAACGGCTTCTGTTTCGACCGGAATTCGGTGGCGGAGGATCTCGGTGCGGATACCTCGATCGACATCACTTTGGAATGGTCGCAGGCGCCTGACGGATGGCGATATCCGATGGCGATCCACGTGCCGGAAGGCGACGCCCCTGCGACCGGTCTGCCGGTCTGCATCCTGTTGCACGGAAACGGCGGCAACGGCGCCGCGATGCTCCCGGGTTTCGTCGGACTGTTTCCTTGCCATGCGCTGGTGGCGCCGTCGGGGTATGCGGCGAGTTGGAACATCTGTGGTGAAGGCAGCGACGCCCCGGACGTCGAGATGATTTCAGCATTGGTCGAGCAGCTTCAAACCTTCGACAACATCGACCCGAATCGAATTCGCATCCTTGGTGTGTCAAACGGATCCGCCCTCGCCAATCGCGTCTTCATCGAGAACGACAATCCGGGCATCGACCGGATCGCCGCGGTCGTTTCGCAACTGGTCACGGCGCAACACCATGAGGGTGACTTCTTCCGTCCCGGCGGCCCGACCACCCGCGGAGCGAGCTTCTGCGGGTACGACGCCCAGACCGAGCCGATCACCGGTCGAAAGTATCTGGGCATCTGCAATGAAAACGACTCGATCATTCCCTATTCGGGGGGTCCGGGGCCCGGTGGGCTCGTCTTCATCGAGGCTCGCGAAGCCGCGTGGCTCGTCGCCCGCAGCCAGGGGCACGAGGGCGGGCCGATCCCCGGATCCGGCGAACGGGTCGGACGAAGCAACGTCTTCGCCTACGAGTATCTCGACGGTCGGGTGGTTCATCTTCGCGGCGACGCAGGACACGGAATGAACGGCACGCAGCGGCAGTTCATTCGCATGTTCTTCGATGGATGTGCGCTTCCGCCACCGTGTCCGCCGGACTTCAACGGGGACGGTCAGGTGAACGGGGCCGACCTCGGGCTGCTCGCGGCGGCGTGGAAAACGCCGGCGGGGGATCTCGATGGTGACGGCACGACCGGTGGAAGTGATGTCGGCCTGCTTCTCGCGGCCTGGGGCAAGTGCCCCTGAGGGGCAAGCCGGAGGTCAGGGCTGGAGTTCGCGGAGAACCTTCATCTGCGTTTTTCGTGGCGCCTTCATGAAGGATTTGAAACCCTTATAGAACGCGTCGACGTCCTCGATGTCGAGCCAGGTCGCGAGGGCCCGTTCCCAGCCGAGTTCGGTGATCATCGGGTGGAACTCGTCACGGAACGCGGCGACGCTCCGCGTTGGCGATTGGTGGATCAAGAACGCGACCGCCCACGCACCAGAGTCGTAGGCAAGCTCGCGGTAGTGCTTCCGAACGTTGGCCGGGGCGGTGTCGATGTCTTCCATGTCGGCGATGGAGAGATCCGGATCGTCGATCGTCAGCGCCCGGTCCATGAGCCGGTCCATCCGCGTCGCCATGAAATCGTCATCGCATCGGCCGGCGATCCACGGCAGCCACCCTTCGGAAAAGACGGCGCCACCCTCCATCATCCAAGTCGGCATCGTCGCGAAGCCTTTTTGAAAGACGTGGGTGTACTCGTGAATCCCGCGAAGGACGGGATCGGGGATCTCGTCCTGGTCGAAGTACCACTGATGCACGTTGATGAAGACGAGTTCGGCCTCGGGTTGCTCAAACTCCTCGACCCACGAGAGATACGCCTCGGAATCGCCGCGCTCCGCGATGTCGATGAATCGTTCGGTCGCGTGTGGTCGGCACTCGATCGTCGTTCGCCCCGTGCCTCGGGTCCGCCATCGGCAGTAGTCATCGAGGAACGCCTCGCGCGACGCCTCCGGGATCTTCTCGCCGTGCTCGGCTCCGACCACGAAGACGTGGGCGGGTCCGTAACTTCCCCAGAACGATCGAGCCATCTCGACGCCGTCGCGAATCTGATCCCGCCACTTCGGGTCGTATCCCTCGAGCAGGTGATACGTCGGCTCGCCGACAACGGGAATAAAGGTTCGGGTGTCCTTCTTCGGCGGCGGCTCGAGGTCGATCATCGCTTGGCCGAGGGCTTCGCCGACCAGAAGGTAGGTCTCGGCGTGGTGGTTGTAGTGATGGCCCTGGCGAGTGGGGGACACGGCGGGATCCCGCCAGTGGTCGCGGACTTCAACAGTCTTCACGTTGCCCTTATGTTGCGGATGGCGTCCCGATTCACCGTCCACTGCGAGCTGGGCCTCCGCGACGGCTTGGCCGGCCCCGGCGAGTTTCCAGCCGTCGAAGGCGATGGTCGCGAGCACGAAGGGTGCCTTCGGGGCGTCGAACTCCTGCCGCAACGACGCGATCAGTCGAACGAGATTCGCCTCGTATCGACTCGCATGCGCCGGGTTCTGATCCTTGTGCCCTTGCCACCAGACGAAGCCCGCGATCTCCCAGGGATGATCGTCGGAGGCCGGGGTGTGGTCGGAGAGGTTTTTGAGGACCTTCCGGATGTCGGTCACGAAGTCGTCGTACTGCTTGCCCGCGTACCAGTCGACCGGTTTGCCCGGATCGTCCTCGGTCCAGGACGACGGATTGTCCTTGTAGCCCGCGTAGATTCTTCCGTCGTGCTCGAAACGCTCGCTCCCCGGCGGAAGGATGTCCCAGCCCAGACTTCGATTTCCCTGCGACGCCTTGATAAGCAGGACCGGCTCGTCGTGTCGATCGCCGATCGCGATGCCGAAGCCCAGTTCGGGACCGATCAGGTTGGCGCGGGCCCCGAAGCCCGGCTCCAGCCATCCGCGACGATCACCGGCGGTGACTTGGACGCACCAGACGTCGTCTCGCACCCGCCAGTCACCCGCGTCGTCGATCAGGTCTTGTCGTTCGCCCTTCGTCTTGACGAGATGTTCGAGCGTGCCTTCCGTCTCCACCGGACCGATTCGACCGAACCCGACCATGTTCGACTGACCCATCAGGATGTAGACCCGGATCGGTGGCGACGATGGATCGTGGTCGTCCGGAGCGTCGTTCTGGCCGATGGCGGTGTTCGTCGTCGCAAGGAGAGCCAAGCTCACGCCGCACAGGAGTCTTCGACGAGTCAAAGTCGCCGGGGAGGTGGGGCGACGTCGACGGATGGACGAGGGGGTGATACTCATGATCGGCTCCATGACCTGGTGGGCCGGACCGGATGCGAGGGTTTCGAGTCCGGGTGTGCAACGAAGTGAAGACGAGCCTACCGGGCCTCGCTGAGGAACACCGCAGTTCGTTTGATCCTCGGTGTCTCGATGCGGGCGGCCGATGATCGGAATCACGCCCTTGGAGTCAGTCCCGGTGTCATCGACTGGGAAAGTGCTGGGGAATCTTCCAGAAGAAGAGGCGCATCCCGATCGGTAGAAGGAGCGTGCACAAGTTGCTCCAGGCGAGAATCCGAGGCCATCCGTCATTGGTTTCGTCGTACTGGTACCAGACGGAACCGATCGGCGCGAGTACCACGCAGGTCGAGATCACGATCTCCATTCGGTCGAGTCCGAGCAGCTGGTCGATGCTGACGTTCAGGCCATTCATCGTCCTCCAGCCGCCGTCCAGAAATCAAGGACGAGCGGATCATGAGTCGTGCTGGTAATGCGGGGAAGTCGGTTCTCGCATTCATCCCAGGCCCGATCCGGATGTTCGAGCCGTTCGATGATCGACCGCACGGTCTCCCGAAGCTGGCGGTCGGGGTCATCGACGTACGGGCGGAGGGCCTCGATGGCGGGCGGCCCGAACTTGAACACGGCCGGTGCCGCCAATCTGGCATCCCCCCAGATGTCGTTGTCGCGGAGCTCGTCGATCAGGACGGGGATGACGCGTTCGACGACCGTCGCATCGCCGGCGAACCCACAGATCACCATGGCGATTCTGCGTTGTTGGGCATCGTCGGAATCGAGGACCGCCCGAATCAGTTCGGGGGCTTCCCAGTAGTGATCGATGAGGTACTCGCCGGCATCACGGGCGTTCCCTTGCAAGAGCCACCCGGCGGAGGCATCGCCATCGTCCCGCAGATCATCCACGCTCGCGATGAACAGCTCCATCGACCCTGTTTGATCGCGTGAGCGCAGGATCACCGCGACGATCTTCCGCGACTGGACGTCGCCTTCGACGAGTTCTCGGTCCAACGCATCCTTCGAATCCGGCCAGAGCCGTCCGAGTGCGTCGGCCGCCTCGTTCGCATTCCACTTCCGCCCGTCCGCGCGAAGGTCGAAGACGAGTACGTCGGCGAGACGACGGGCGTTAAATCCGGCGATCGCACCATCGCCGACGCGTTGTTCGATTTCCTTGCGGACCACCGTCCGATGTTCACCGATGGCGGTGTTCGAGAGCATCACGAGTGCGAGGGTCGGAATGGACCGCAGCGGCCGACCAGAGTGGGCCGCGACCCCGATCTGCGAACCGATCGCGATCACCCCCAGGACGGCGCCGATGACGCCCAGACGGATTCGGCGCCCGTCACGGAGGACGCGTTCGATCGGTGTGGATCGCCCGCACTCCGGGCATCGGACATCGCCCGTCGACGCGATCGGCACGCCGGTGAGGTCCTGCCAGCATTCGCTTCTGCGGATCCAGCGGGAAGGATTCCAGAGTGTTCGCCAGCCTCGGTGACCAGGGCACCGGCGACGCTCACCCCTCGGCCAGGTGTAGATCGCCAGGAGCAGGAGGAGCGTGGCGATGAGGCTCGCGATCGCCATCGTCCATGTCGTGATCAGTTCCTGCATGCGTCGCCCTTCGTATCTCTCCCTGTCGTCGGCGAGCGAGGTGTCATCGGATCAGATTTCTGCGCCGGCCTCAGGATTCACGCCGCGTGGTTCGCACCCGCATTCTAGGCGGTTGGTCTTCACGCCTCACCGGTCGTACCCGGATCGAGGGCAACCCCCGGGGCCCGGCGGCCCATTCGGAACTTGAGCGACCGCAGGAGGTTTTTCGCGACGCCGAGAGACATCGACATGAGCCGGAACTTTACGCCTCCAACGCGATTCTCCGCGAGACTCGTGTCCGCGAGGATGAACACCCGGAGACCGAATCCCGCGAGGGGCTGACCGACGCCCACCAGCGGCACTCCCTTGAGCACCAAAGTAAGTCGCACCAGGATGCGAGAACGCGTTGGGATGTCGCGATGGTAGGCGAGCCGAGCCCGTTAAACTCTACGGCATGACGGCAACGACATTGGGCACGATTCGCGCCACGATCTCCGGGTTCTGTCTGATCGCCATCGGTCTGTGTTTCACCCGCTGGGCGTACACGCCGCTGATTCCCTCGATGATCGACGCGGGCTGGGTCGACAAGCCTGAGGCGGGTTACCTCGGAGCCTTTAACAGCGTCGGCTACATGATTGGCTGTATTGCCGCGATCTTGGGACCGAAGGTGCTCGCCGTCCGCGGTCTGATGCGGGCGGCCCTGCTCTTGGCGGTGGTGAGCCTGGGCATGGGCGTCTGGGATCTCGGCCTTGCTTGGCTCGCGGTCGCCCGGTTCATTGCCGGGTTCGCGGGGGCGATCTGCATCATCCAAACGCCCACGGTCATGCTCAAGCACATCAGTGAAGGGGCGCGAGGCATGTGTGGGGGGATCGCTTTCGCGGGGGCTGGAATCATGATCGTGGTGACGAGTCTTCTCCTTCCCATGTCTCTTGATGGTGGCCCGAGTGGCGGGTGGCTGTTGGAGGCGGGTCTCACGTTCGTGATGGCGGTCATCGGGTGGCCGTTGATTTCGACCGCCGACCAATCGCCGGATCGAAGCCGGGTCAAAGTCGAATCCCTCGATGCGCGACGACGCCGAGTCCTTGCGATGATCTCGATTGCGTATGTCCTTGCGGCCATCGGAGTCACGCCGCATACGCTGTTTCTCGCAGACTATTTACATCGCGATCTCGGCGTGAGCATTGCCGAAAGTAGCTCGCTGTTTGCGATTCTGGGCGCCGGGTGCGCCATCGGGTCGCTGACGTCCGGCGCGGCCGCACGCTTTCTTGGAATTCGAACAAAGCTGATCATCTCGTATGTGTTCGGGGCGATTTCAGTGGCCATGGTCTTGCTGTTCGACTCGGTGATCGTGGTCACGGGTTCTGCGTTCCTGATGGGCGTGTTTGTTCTGCAGTGTGTCCCGCTCACCTCTATGCGGACGCTGGAGATCGTCGGAATCAAGCGGCACGCCCACTTCTGGGGATTTATGGCCATCAGTTTCGGCGGTGGATTGGCGGTCGGCAGTTACGGCATGTCGGGACTGCTCGCGCTCGGCTTCGAATATCTCGACCTCTTTGTCGTCGCCGAGATCGCCCTGCTGTTGGGACTCGGCTTGATCGGGGTTGCTTGGATCGATCGAACACACACGAGCCGCGTCGAGGCTGAGGCTTAGAGACGTGGTGACATCGATGCCACCGGGCCGATGGCATGCACGTCGCGCCTCGTCGGGAAGTCTGAGATTGTTCTTCGAGTCGAAATCCTGGCGCGTCGCCCCAGTTGGTCCCCCGTGGCCGGACGATCACCAGATCAAGGCGGACGCTCGACGGTGATTCGGTGCCTCTTCGAAGTGAAATGCCGTGACCCTTCACTGGGCGCGTTGCGACGGCAATGATCTCTGAGTTGCGATCTGCCCGTGACACCATGCAGACCGGTTACGGGCATGACCCCCAGGCCCCGATCAGGAGGCCAAGATCAGCGCCGTTGATCTGTTGGTCCCCATTGATATCCGAACCTGGAGTGTCTTCGCCATCGGTATTCCAAGCGCCCGAGAGAATGCCGATGTCGGCGCCATCGACGACGCCGTCCGCGTTGAGATCGCCAGGGCACGAGCAAATGCCTTGGATGGTGCAGACGTAGGAACTCGAGCATTCACTGCTTTGACATTCAGGACCCAACGCCGCGAAGTAGAGGAACGGGGTATTTGTGACCAACCGCTCGATTTTCTCAGTGAAGCCGCAGGTCTTGCTTATCTGGAGAAGCCATGATCCTTCGCCGG
Organism: uncultured Phycisphaera sp.; assembly: GCA_937919685.1. Classification (GTDB taxonomy): domain Bacteria; phylum Planctomycetota; class Phycisphaerae; order Phycisphaerales; family SM1A02; genus UBA12014. The sequence continues at coordinate 1,551 of CALFOM010000067.1, read as the reverse complement.
GAGAATAGATCAGATCGTTGAACAGAAGGCATGGGGCGCCGGTTTCGCAATTGCTCTGAATGAGTCCTTCTGAGGTCACGTTGAGCCCATAGCTTGAGAGCGGAATGTTCCCGGGGACGTTGCCGATGGAGTTGGTCAAGTTCGCGATACACGTGGTGGTGGTGAGCTGTTCTTCGGTTTGCTCTTGGCTCGGAGGAGTTGGTCCGATCAGGCATGCATATTCTTCGGGCGTCAGAATAAAGCTCTCGACCCCTTTATTGAAGAACCCCAGGGCGGCCGCCATCTCATTTGCCCGTTGCTGGCCAAGCGGTTGATTGACTTGATCGGCCGTCACGAATGAACTCGGGAGGAGGCCATTGGCTTCTTCGTCGATCTGGCAGTACGAAGGCCACTGGGTCGCGCACGCGCTCGGAAGGGGATTGTCGAAATACTGGGAATAGTCGGCCCAGGGGCAACCTTCGCTCGGTGGGTCTTCGAGGCACGCCAGAACTTCGGCCGGAATCGGAGCTTTGTAGGCAGGCATCATGGCGGCGAGTTCTGGGTCGGCCAGATACAAGAACGAGAAATTCAGGAGGTAGATGCTCGGGGTCAGTGCGACGCCGTACCGATCAACGTCGGCGGCTCCGCAGTCATCCCCGGCCCCCATGCGCGAGATCCCGCGGTCAGTGCGACCAGGGCGAGCAGGCGTGGGTGTCGCGCGACCGCTCGGTGCCGTGGCGTCTGCCCCTCGGCGCGACGCACTCTCGAGATCATCTCCAACGATGGGGCCATGGCCGAGCATCATCACCACGACCGACGTGGAAGCCCCGATACCAAGAAGAGCGATTGACATTTGAATTCTCTTTTCATCGGAAGTGCCGAGATCGAATGCCCGCAAAGAACGGCTGTGATCTGCGGCGTGGATCAAGGCAGGGGCGGCGAGGCGCCTTTGAATTATAAAACATGCGTTTGCACGAGCAATGAGAATCCGGAAAGATCGAAGAAGAGTTAGATCGAGGCGATTCGTTCGAACCCATCAGAGGCCATGCTGCTCGAGGGTGAAAAAGCCCCTTCAACGTTGGATTCGTTGGAATTCCGACGGCTAGAAGCGATCGAACGGTTCGATGATCTTGCGGGTGCGGAGTGAGTCCGGGAACGAAGATTCTCGTGGATCGTCAACCGTTGGCTGCTCGCAGTTCGCGGGGAACGTGAGGACGAGGGGCAGGGTTGGCAGCGGGGGATACTGAAACCTTCTGCCGGTCCAGGCGAGGCTTTTCACAGTGAGCGTGACGAACCCGATCAGCACGCGGAGTCATCCGGACGCAATTCGTCGAGGCGAACCGAAGACGCTTTTCGTGCTTGGTCGTCGGGCCGTGCTCCGACCACGATCCGCGATCCGTTCGTTCGAACGCTGGCTGGTGAGATCATGCGGCCGATCGCGTCGCAAGAATCACCCGACGAGAATTGACCAGAAGATCAGAGGTCGTCGGTACCCGGGACGTTGGGCTTTGGTTCCCGTCGAGGGGGTGGATTGTTCATCACATGCATCACATGCATCACATGCATCACATG
>CALFOM010000066.1 GCA_937919685.1 uncultured Phycisphaera sp. | reverse complement strand
AACGCACGACTCCGTCGCGACCTGATCTTGTTCGGAAGATGTCCGGGTAAGCCTCCACAATTCGTTCGGTGGATGTTAACCCCAACAGAAACCGTACGTGGTAGGTCGTCGGTCCTGACTGATGGAATCGGGGTTTTAGTTCAATAACCCACGATTCTTGCCCCCAGAGGCCGGATCAAGATGCTCAAAAAAAGATGCCGCCTCGCCAGGAGAGGGGGCTGATGGGCGAGACGACACCTCCCATTCGAACAATCGAACGGGTTGATGCGCGAGAGTACGGGCTCTTGGGAAGGACTTTGGGAAACCGGCGGATCTTCGGGATCGAGTTCCGGCGGCTAGGCTCCGGATCTCATGACGCCACCAGCACCCACCTTGGAATTCGGTTCGACGGCGAGAACTCACTGGGAGTTCGATTCCGATCTTGTATTTCTCAACCATGGGTCATTCGGCGCCGTGCCGCGAGATCTGCAGAACCGAGCGATTGAGGTTCGACGAGAGATCGAACGCAATCCGGTCGAGGGAGTCTGGCGTTCCGGCGTGAGATCGATCCGCCGAGTCGCCGAAGAAGTCGCGGAGTTCGTTGGAGGCCACCCGGACCGCACCGGGTTCGTGACGAACGCCACAGCAGCGATCAACGCATTCTTGGATTCGTTTCCGCTGGAACCCGGCGACGAGGTGCTTCATCTTGACCATGGCTACAACGCCGTGTGGCAGACCTTGTTGATGGTGGCGAGGCGGCGAGGCATCGTGCCGAGGAAGGTGGCACTCGCGATTCCTTGTCGGGGTGCGAGCGTCGTGGTCGAGACAATCATGTCCGCGTGCACGAAGCGGACTCGCCTCATCGTGCTCGACCAGATCACCTCGCCGACCGCATTGCGGTTGCCGGTGGCGGAAATCGTGGCGGCCGCGAAATCGCTGAACATTGAAGTACTGGTCGATGGCGCTCATGCCCCAGGCATGCTTGATCGTCCGGCGTTAGAAGGTGATCCCGCGGGGTGGACCGGGAATCTCCACAAATGGCCATGCGCGGTCCGTGGTTGTGCCGTGCTCTGCGTCCGTTCCGATCTCGCAGGGCAGATCAAGCCGCCAGTGATCAGTCACTCTCTCGACGAATCCTATGGGGCCGAATTCGACTGGCAGGGAACGTTCGATCCGACCCCTTGGCTTCTCGCCGGCGAAGCGATACGGTTCATGGATCGATTCGGCGGATGGAATGTGGTTCGAGAACGGAATCACGCCTTGGCCGTCAGGATGCAGGAGATGCTCTGCCGAAGATTCGGCGTCGACCCGATTTCGCCCCTGGATGGTTCCATGCTCGGATGCATGGCCACCATTCCGTTTCCCGATCGGTTGCAACTCGGAGTGGAAGGGCCTCCCCCGGAAGTGATGCAGGCGGAGTTGCTGGCGAAACATCGCATCGAGATTCCCGTGATGGACTTCGCCGGACGTCGCCACCTGCGGATCAGTTGCCATGTCTACAACGATTCGCTCGATTACGAGAGGCTGGCGGATGCGATGGATGCGATGGATGCGATGGGCGCAATGGGCGCGATCGAGAAAAGGGGGGCGGTCGGATGAGGTTGCTGGTTCATGAAATCCGATCGGAAGGCCATCACGTCCCCTGGGCCGGAATGGTGCTGGAATCGCTCATCGACCAAGTCGAAGAACTGGTCTTTTCGCACGGAGGTGGCGAGCAGTTATCGATGCTTCGAGATCTTTCGCCGTCGGTGATGTCGCGAATCACGCTGCACAAGGCGACAGATCGAACCATGCTGAATGGACGTGATTCTCTCGCGGCCTTGGTGAATGCGGTCAGACAGGTCGAGCCGGATCGGATCTTCGTCAACAGCATTGATGACTTCGCATCCCATATTTTTCGATCGGCTGCGATGGGGATCGGTGCGCCGCGGTCGTTGGCGGGTCGACTGCATGGCCTCTATCTAAGACCCCGGCCGCTCGATAAGACGGCGTCGGGTCTCGGTATCGCCATCAAGCGATTCGGAGCGAGACGGCTCTTTCGGCAAGACGTTTTCTCGAGGATCGGGCTCCTTGACGAGTTTCTCGAGGCCTCCCTTCGGACGGAGGCGGAGATTCAGACGACCTGGATTCCGGATTTTTACCGACCTCTTCCGCAAGTTGATCGCGAGGAGGCACGAGCGGAGATGGGGATTCCGGTCGACCGGAGCAGCCTCCTTTTCTTCGGGGTTCCGCATCGCCGCAAAGGTCTCGATCTCGCGATCGAGGCCTTCGATCGGGACGGATTGGGCAATGCGGTTCTGTTCGTCGCCGGGAAGCTTCCTCGCGAATCCGACGTGCGCGATCGGCTCGCGGGTCTGGTCGAAGAAGGGCGAGCGATCGTGCGTGAGGGCTTCGTGGCCGAATCGGATATCGCGACCGTCTTCGCCGCCGCGGACCGGGTTTTGATTCCGTATCGAAAGCACTACGGATCCAGCAGTGTTCTCACCCTCGCCGCCGCGGCCGGCCGGCCGGTGATCGCGAGCGATCATCACCTCGTGGGGAGAAGAGTCGTGGAGCACGGTTTGGGCGTCGTCCATCGTGACGAGGACGTCGACTCACTGCACGAAGCCATTCGAACATCGATCGACGCGGCCCCCGCGCGGATCGAAGACTGGCGACGAGGGCTCGAGCATTGGGCGGGACTCAACGAAGTCTCGCGATTCCGATCCGCGATTCGGGAAGTCGCGGGTCTGACGAATTCCACGACACAGGTTTTCGATCGACTCGCCGTCCGAGGAGAAGCCTGAGAAAGCGGGTCGCGGGTTTCCTGAATCTCTAATCGCTACTCGTCTTGATCTGGCGGAAGATTAGACTTGCGACGTTCTGCTTCTGCAAATCCGGTGGCGGCTTCCGCATCCGAAACGGCCTCGGCGCGGGCGCGGGCAATGGTAAGGAATTCGTCGTTGTACCAGTCCCGCCACGCGGTGAAGCTCCAACCGTTACCGCTGGTATCCGTGCCGGTCGCGCGGCTCGTGATCCCGACGAGTGCGTGGTGCACTTCGGTTCGATAGATGATCGCGATCGCATCGGTCACCCGCATCACGAATCCTTCGGTGACCTGGCCAATCACCGGCTGGAACGCACCGGCGCCGTCACCGGTAACCGGAATGAGGTTTTGAACGTAGGACCGCTGGGTGCCGATGGCAATCCAGGCAAGGTCTCGCTTCTTACGGACTGGATCCGCGGCGTACTGGGTGGCGATGAGGTGGGGAATGGCCGCCCAGGCGTCGATCACACCGGCGAGTCGGCCCGCTTGATCGATGGTGGCATGCTCGGTTCCTCGGAGGCCGATCTGCAGGACCCCCAGCACTGCCGAGGAAGCCGGGGTGCGAATCGCGGCGGTCGCCTCGATGCGCATGTCCGCGTTCTTGCTGAAGACGGCGGTCCATGCCAGCGAGGCTTGTCCGACTTCACCGGACTCGGAGAGATGCTCGATGACCGCCCGGCGCACATCGTTGCGTTCGTCGCGGTAGACCTCGGGCATCGCAAAGAGGTAGCCCGTATCGGTCAGGGTCGACAATCGTCGGATGCCTTCCATCCGGACCACGGCATTTCGTTGCCGACCGAAGTGCGTTCGTGCAATCTCCTGCAGGATGCCGCGATAAGGACCGAGCCGGGCCGCGCGTTCGCCCGCGATGATTCCCGCGCAGATTGCGGGATCACACATGAAGGGAAGCTGCCCTTGATCGGGAATCGGAGTCGGTTCACGGAGGCCGCTGCTGGCCGATGTAGAACGATCCGCGTCCTGAACCGCGATCGCGGTCAGGGACGGATGGGTGAACGCGAGGAGAATGGCCAGGGTCGGGATGAACATCGTGCGCTCCAGAAAGGCCGGAAGACGATCGGCTCGTGAGTGCCGCTGGAATGAGTATACGGCCCGTCTCTCCATCTTCGGCTCGAAGTCCGTCCCGGTTCCCGATTGGATGTTCGACGAGGGGTGCGGAAGGGTGCTGGAGGGGCTTCTCGCCGATCGGCTCAGCCGCCGATGGCGACGACCAACGCGTCGCCGCGGCCAAGTCGTCGAAGGGAGCGTCCCGCGGTCGCTCGATCGGGGAAGGCGCCGGCCTGCACTTTCCAGGTGCCGGACTCGAGTCTGATTCGTACTTCGCCAAGCCCGATTCGCTGGACCTCCGCCCGGACGCCCGCCGCGTGTCGTTCGGCATTGCTTCGCTGGGCGAAACTTCCGAATTGGATCGCGTATCCCGTCGAATCGAGTCGAAGCCGGGCCTTGTCCGCGGTGGTACCGGAGATGGTCGTCGCACGATCCAAGCATTGGCGGGCCTGCGTCTGCCGACCGACCGACTGAAAGTCCTCAGCCGCCAGAAGCAGCGCCCGTCCGGATTCTTCGCCGTGGAGTTTCGAGGCGGCATCTTCGAAGGCTCGGGCGGCGGCAAGCCGGTTCCCTTCGGCACGTTCCAGGACGCCGAGTTGGATGAGGGCATGACCGGCAAGCGTGGCGTTTTTCGATCGAATTGCCATCTCTAGATACCGGCGGGCTGCCGTCGGATCGTCGAGGCGGGTCGCCGCCACGCCAGCGACAAATGAGGCCTGAGCCCTGAGGGAGCCGTCGCCGGATCCAAGCACGGCCTTGGCATCGGCCAGTGCAGTTTCGTTTTGACCGTCAGATAAGGCCAGCACCGAGGCGTCGTACCGGCGGAGCTGATCCTCTCCGCACCCGGCAGAGAGGAGGGTAAGGAGGCCAAGGAGCCAAGGTGAGATGATTCTTCGGCAGGAGAGGAGCATGTCCCCGTATGGTACGACCTCATGAAACTCTACGACCGAATCCGTCGCACGCTGCTTCGCCGTCCCTTTTTCGAGATCGCCATCGACGACTATCGAAGATGGAGGGGGTTCGGCATGTTGTATGCGTCGGCTCATCTGGCCAAAGCGATCGAAGCGACCACTGATCGACCTCGGATCGGGGTCATGCTTCCGACCTCGGGGCTCTTCCCCGTGGCCCTTCTGGCGGCATGGCGTCTTGGAAGGACCGTCGTCCCACTCAACTACCTCCTGTCGAAGGAGGATCTGGCGTTCGTGATTGACGATGCCGAGTTGGACGCGGTCGTGACCGTCGGTCCAATGCTCGACTTTGCGGGGCCGCTGCCGGACCATGTGAAGGTCATTGCGACCGAGAAGATCAGCTACAAGGGACTGCCACCCCGGACTCGTCGAGTGCGGATGAAGGACGATGAACCAGCAGTGATTCTGTACACGTCGGGAACTTCGGGGCGGCCGAAGGGGGTCATTCTGACCGTCGACAATCTCTCGTCCAACATCGATCAGATTGTGGAATGGGTGCATTTTAATCGTCGCGACGTGATGCTCGGCGTTCTTCCCCAGTTCCATTCGTTTGGTCTTACGGTACTCACGCTGATGCCGCTGACAGTGGGGTGCCGTTCTGTCTACGCCGCCAAATTTATGCCGAAGAAGATTCTCCAACTGGCGAGGAAACACCAGCCGACGGCGATGGTGGGAATTCCGTCGATGTTCAATGCGCTTCGTCTGGCAAAGTCCGCAAAGCGAGACGACCTCGCGAGTCTCCGTTTCACGGTCGCGGGCGGTGAACCGCTGCCGGATGCCGTGAGCGACGGCTTCTTCGAGACATTCGGTATTCGTATCTGCGAGGGGTACGGTCTTACCGAGACGTCGCCTTGCACGAACTGGTGCCGCCCCGAAGAGTTTCGACCCCATAAGGTGGGGAAGGCGATGCCGGGAATCGAAGAACGGATCGTCGGCGAAGGCGGAGAGATTTTAGGACCTGAGCAAGACGGCGAGATCCGGATCAAAGGTCCCAATGTGATGCCTGGTTACTTCAAACGACCCGAAGAGACGGCCGCGGCGTTCGATGAAGATGGCTTCTTCCGAACCGGGGACATGGGACGGATGGACGCCGACGGATTCCTCTCGATCACCGGGCGGATCAAGGAGATGCTCATCATCGGAGGTGAGAACGTCTTTCCGCGAGAGATCGAGGAAGTGCTTGATCAACACCCCGCCGTCAAGAGTTCCGCGGTGATCGGCGTGGCAGATAAATCGCGAGGCGAGGTGGCTCTGGCATTCGTGGAACTCGTCGACGATGCGGAGTTCGACGACATGGCCCTGCGATCGCATTGTCGGGAGCGACTCGCCCAGTTCAAGGTTCCCCGCGAGATCCGGTGCCTGAAGGAGCTTCCTCGAAACGCGACCGGAAAGATCGTGCGGCGGAGTCTGACATCAGAAACGTCCTCCGACGTCTGAAGTCGCGTCGAGCGTCGTCCGCCTTTTTAGCAATCGCCCCACAACGCCAACATCAGACCGATGTCGGATCCATCGACGTTGCCGCTGTCGTTGAGGTCCGCGGGGCAATCTCTGGAGCACGGACCGAAGGCCGAGAGGAGCAAGCCGAAGTCGGCGCCGTCCACTTGTCCGTCGCCGTTGAGATCTGCGATGCAAGGGCACGAAACGCCAAAGCACTCGATCGAGATCTCGCCGCTTCCAGTCTTGTCATCCACGCCGCTCACCCGGATCCAAAGCTGCTCGCCGCAGGTTGCGTCGTCAACGGTCACGATGCTCGTCTGCGTTCCGCACAGGAGGTTGTCGTCGTTGCAGGTCACCGGCTCAAGCGAATCACAGCCACCTCGAAAGACGTCAATGACGGTGTTGAAGTCGGCGATGCCGCACGTGCCGATGAAGAATGTGCCATCGCAGGCGACCCGGTGGACGAACCAAATGTCGCCGCCGCGGAGATTGTCGTCGAGGCACGCTGAGACGGGTTCTTCGCGATTGGAAAGGAGTTGTCGGAACGACGTCGAGCCGAGGCCGACTGCTTGGGCTTCGGAACAGAGATCGTTGGGCGGTGGCGGTCCGCCGCAGTGTTCTGCAGCGGTCACGGTGCATGATGAATCCCAGGTCCAGTCGCAGCAGAGCGGGTCTGAGAGACAGACCAAGTCGCAGCATTCTGGGTCATCGCAACCCGGCGTCTGGTGGGGAACCAAACAGTCGATCGGATTGCCGCACGCTTCACCGCAATAGTCAATGACCTCGATCATCGCGGCGTAGACGGGTTCACTGCAGCCAGAGGTCGAGCCGACAGGGGAAATGATCAATTCGCTGGGCACCGCTGGGACACAGAGGAAGCTACTGCTTGCTTGGCACCCAGCAGATTCGATCGCCATGATCGGGGTCTCATCACATCCGGCAGGTCGAAGTCCGAGCGAAGCGCTGGCAGCACCGAGTGAGATTCGGACCCGGACCTCTCCGTCGAGGTCAAGGTCGAATGCGGCAAGATCGATCGCAAAGACGTCCACATCGCTGGCATTCCGGAAAGTCCCGAGGAAACGCCGGTCGGTGGTGATCGTCTCGGGGGTGCCTCCCTCGCAGGGGTCGTTGGTCTCAGACTGGCAGGTCTCGGCCTCGCTCTGGTCACCGGCTTCGGAACTCACGGTGCAGGTACCGCCGCAGATGCTCTCGGCGACCGCCACGCAGACCAGATCCCAGGACTGATCGCAACAGGAGGGATCGACTTGGCAGACCGAGTTGCAGCAATCCTCATCGGAACAGGCTGGCGATCCGTTGGCTTGGTCACATTCGCCGCTGTCGGGATCTCCGCAGGTTCCGCCCACCGCCTCACAGACGGTGCCGGCGAAGAACGCGCAGTTTCCATCCCACGTGGTGTCACAACAAAATGGATCGATCGAACATACGGCATCGCAGCAGGACGCGTCTTCGCAGCCCGGTGACGAATTCGCGATAAAACATGGACCGCTGGCAGTGGCGCCACAAAGGCCGGCACACGTCGCGTCTGCGGTTTCCACGCAAGTCGTGTCCCAGTTCTTGCAGCAGAAAGGATCGGCAAGGCAGACTATCTCGCAGCATGCGAGGTCGTTGCAACCGGGAGTCTCATGGGGTGAAAGGCAATCCTCCTTGCCGGGACAGACTTGGCCGCTGGCGGTCTCGGTCAGGCCGACCGCCGCGAACATCAAGAGCAGTAGGAAACCGGTAAAAAAGGGACGGATAGGATTCATGGGCTGGAAGGCTTCTTTGTGCCGGTTGCCGATCCCGTCAGTGGGCGAGCGGACAGAAAACGGGCGTATTCGCGGTGAGGTCGTGGGGTACGTTCGTCGGTCGGGGATGGTTCCCAGCTCTCTGACTATAGACCACGAATGGTTTGATTCCTAGGAATTCGCCGGTGTCGGTCCACGAAAAATCGCCCCTCAGTCAAGAGACCAGAGGGGCGATTATTCTCTCAGTTGAACCCGTTTCTGGAACGGGGGTGGAGTGATCTTGGCGATCAGGGGCAGGGGCCCCAAGCGACGAGGAACAGTCCCACGTCGATTCCATCGACCATGCCATCATCGTTGAGGTCTTCAGCACACCCGGTGCACTCACCCCAAGCGACCAGCATGTACCCGAAGTCGATTCCGTCAACGATTCCATCATCGTTGAAGTCGGCGGGACACACGTCTCCGCCGCCACAGGACTCGCCGCTCGAACTGATGTCGAGGGTGCCAATGCCCTGGCCGGCGGCGCTATAGGAGCCGATCCGGATCAGATACGTCTCGCCACAGACCGTCGAGAACGCCACTTCGGAACGGAGCCCGCAGGTGTCGTCGTTGCAGGCGATAACTTCGCCGTCGCAGCCACCGGCGTACACGGCCATCTTGGTGTCGAAGGTCGCATCCAGGAAGGTGCAGAAGGAAGCGGTGACGGAACCGTCGACGGTGGCGTCGTAGGTGAACCAGACGTCGTTGAAGATTTCCGGATTACCGAACTTGACGCACTCGGCGGGAAGGGTCGGTCCGTCGGTGCTGGAACCGACCGTGGAGATCGACGTTGGTCCGTCGGTGATTGGTGTGGCGTCCGCACAATCGTCGTTGGCCGGCGGCGCAGGGCCGCAGACGGTTCCGATGGTGAGGATTCCGTTGCCGCTGACACCATTGCCCCAGGCGCCGAGCTGGATGATGATCTCTTCGCCAGCGGTCAGGCCGTTCAGGGAGAGCAGTGAGGTGTATCCGGAGCAGTTGAGGTCGTCGTCATTGCAGCCGAGCAGAATGCCACCGCAACCGGCGTATGCCGCGAGACGAGTGTCGAAGCTGGCCTGGTTGCAGGTCGAGAAGCACCAGTTGCCGTCCGAAGGCACTGTCCACGACATGTAGATGTCGTTGTAGATGATGCCCGAGCCGAAGCTATCACACTCGGCGGGGAGTGCTGGGCCATCGGTGGACGCACAGTCGGTGCTGAAGTCGAGGTCACCCTCGAAAGCTCCGAGAGCAATCGCCTCATCGCAGGTATCGCCTTCGACGAAGGCGGGCTCTGCGGTCAGGGTTGCTCGATAGGTGTTCACCGCACCCGAACCACATGGCACGCCGTCGAAGCCGTTGGCGGCGACGAACACGCGGTACGTGCCGGCATCGAGACAAGCAGTGTGTACGGCCGGGCAGGCGTCGTAGGCGGCGCCGATCTGAATCGCCGGCGGGCAGTCGGTGCTCAGAAAGAAGAGCACGAGCGGCACGTTGGCTTCGACCGACCATGAGAGTCGTGATCGTTCCGTGATCGAGAAGTCGAACCAGTCGGTGTCGCGGGTTCCACCCGAGGCCCAGAGGCTGCCACAGACGGTGTCGCCGACCTCGATCAACTGGGAGGCGTTGCCGCCCGAGGGATCGTTGCAGCCACCATTGAGGTCTTCGCCGCAGAGTTCGTTCTCCGGAACGTCAGTCTTTTCGCAGTTGAGGACGCATCCTGCGAGACAGGCTTCGCCTTCGCAGATCGTGAGGTTGCCCTCGCCGGCGGCGTTCGCAGCGAACCCGCCCAGCTGAATGTAGTAGGTCGTGCCGGCAGTGACCGGAACCACCATGAAGGACGAGTAGGCCGCGCATCCGAGGCCGTCATCGTTGCAAGCTACGAATTCGAGATTCTCACAGTCGCCGGCCCATGCGGCGAGACGCGTGTCAAACGACACGTCGTTGCAGGTCGAGAACGTTGCGATCTCGTCGGAGGTTGCCGTCCAGGTGTACCAGATGTCGTTGTAGATGGTCACCGAACCGAAACTCTCGCATTCCAAGGGAAGATCAGGGCCACTGGTGGTGGCGCCGAGGGTGAGAATCGGGGTGACGGAATCACCGGTGCCGAGATCGATGGCATCGACACATTCGTTGTTCTCGGGCGTGGGTCCGTCGTAACAGATGATCTGCGCCGCGTCGGCACAGATGAAGTCCCAGGCGGTATCGCAGCAGTAGGGGTCGGCGGCACAAACGTTCGAGCAGCAGGTGAGGTCGTCGCACCCGGGAGTGCCATTGGCTTCGTAGCAGTCGCCAGCAGAGGGGTCACCACAGTCGCCACCGCCGCCACCGGCGCAGATCTCGACCGCGAGGTCTGCACAGGTCGTGTCCCAGACTTCCTTGCAGCAGAACAGGTCGACATCGCACACTGCAAGGCAGCAGGCCTCGTCGGCGCAACCTGGAGTTCCGTTGTCTACGAGGCAGTCGCCCGATTCCGGAAGTCCGCACGCAGAAGTGTCATCGGCGTGGCTGATGCCGCTTGATCCTAGAAGAATGCCTGCGGCGATTGCGAGGCCACTGAACCAGTTGCTATTGGGCATCTCTTTGGAACTCCTGAGGGGCGAAATTTCGTCCGTAGTAGAGGTAGACAGATCCGAACATTTGGCGTCGCTCGATTCGAGCGCGCGTTTCTGACTCTGCGACAATACACTCGTTTTTTCTTTTTGCCAGCGAATAGATCGGCGGTATTCGACGAAAGTGAGGGCCAGCCCAGAATGGGGCGGCCCGGTAAGATGATGGATACCGCCCTCGAAACGTGTCGTTCTGAGGCGAAAAATTGATAGCCTTGTCCTTTTGGAGTCTTCATATGCCCCTTTCTGTCGGCGATATCGCCCCTAAATTCAGCCTTCCCGAAGGCCCGGGTCAGATGGTCGATGTCGGTGCTGAGTTCGGTGCCGCACCCGTGGTCATCCTCTTTTTCCCGCTGGCCTTCAGCAGCGTCTGCACCGAGGAACTCTGTGGCGTTCGGGATGACTGGTCCGCCTGGGCGGGCCTGGGTGCCAAGGTCTTCGGGGTCTCGGTGGACAGCCCGTTCGTGGTCTCCAAGTTCCGCGAGATCGAAAGTCTGCCATTTTCCCTGCTGAGTGACTTCAACAAGACCGTCGCGCCGCAGTGGGGGGCGTTTTACGAAGAGGAGTTCTTCGGATTGAACGGTGTCGCGAAGCGAGCGGCGTTCGTGGTCGGCCCAGACGGCAGGATCGTCTACGAGTGGGTCAGTGCGGATGCGGGCGTACAGCCCGATTTCGAGGCCCTGAAGGCTGCCGTCGAGTCCTGTCGCGAGTAGCTCGCACGATTGGTTCTTGAGTCATCCTCGCATCGGACTCTCGATCGCGGGTTCAACGAGTCCGAGCGGCTGAACATTCCGAAGTAGCGTCAACATCTTGCAACGGAGGTCACCCGCGGGCAGGACGCCAGATTCGCGACGACAGCCCCGCGCAGCAGCGTCCGAAAGCAGCGTCCGAAGTGGTTTTCTGCGGTCAAATCCCCGTATCGAGGCGGTGC